>JBOGKI010000213.1:0-7656 GCA_050745605.1 Terriglobia bacterium
ATTTTGCACTTGCCGGAGCCTGTTATTGAAAACAAGAGCCTTGCTTCCCAAAACCGGCGAAAACCCGCCGGCGACCGTGGAAGTTGGGTTAAGAGACTGACGGCCTTTGGCGAGTGGCGCCTGGAGTGCGGCGACCAAAAAGTCCCTGGACGAATTCTTTACTAAAGCCACGAAGTCCGCATGGGCCACCATTGCGCCATCGGCGGGAGGGGCGAAGAGATAAGCACGGCAGTTGGCGAGCGCCGCAGCACCTTAAAAACTGAAGTTTTCACGGAGCCATCGGGACTGGCGGCGCGAAACGGCTACTTGCGGACCGTCTCGCAACGTTACATTCAACCCGCCGTCTATTGCGGCCTCGATCCCAGCCACCCACCTTAGGTTGAGAATATGGCTGCGGCTGGCGCGGAAAAACAGGGCAGGGTCCAACCGCGCCTCCAAAGCGCGCAATGATTTCGGGATCAGCGGCCGGTGATTTCCGAAATAGATGCGCGTGTAATTGCCCTCGGATTCGAGCAGCTTGATTTCCGCCAGGTTGACAATCCAGCATTGCTCCCCTTCGCGCAGGAAGACCCGGCCCGGCAGCGCCGCTGCCGCGCCACCCGTCGCCACGCCTGCGACCGCTGCCTTGAAGGCTTGGCGCGCCCGGTCCAGCGCCGCAGCCAGCCGCTCCGGCACGACGGGCTTCAGCAGATAATCCAGGGCATTGACCTCGAAGGCCTTCACGGCGTACACGTCATAGGCCGTGGTAAAGATCACGAGCGGCACGCGATCCAGCCGCTCCAGCAGACCGAATCCGCTTCCGCCCGGCATCTGGATGTCGAGGAAAACTAATTCCACGGAAGGGTCTTGCAGGCGAGCTTCGGCCTCTGCCACGTTCTGCGCTTCGCCCACGACCGTGATGTCCGGGTGAACCCGCAGCAGGCGCCGCAGTTCAGTCCGCGCCAGCCGCTCGTCATCCACCAAAAGGGCTTTCATCGCTTGTTTTCGATTGCCGGCGCCGGGGCTGCCCTAAACGCAGAGCGTTCCGCAGACGCCAGCCCGTTTTCCGCATCCACCGCCCCGCCCGTCGCCGTTGAAAAGGGCAGCGACAGGCTTGCCACGACCGTGTCTGGGCCATGCTGCGCCAGCGTGAGCGAGGCTTGGTCACCGTGCAGCAGGCGCAAGCGCTCCCGCGAGTTTCGCAGGCCGTATCCAGCGTTGCCATCCGCCGGCCGCAGCCGCCCGCTGTTGGCCACTTCAATTTGCAGACGACCCTGGCGCACGCCGCCGCTCATGCGAAGTTCCCCGCCCTCCGGAAGCTGCGCAACGCCATGCTTGATGGCGTTTTCAACCAGCGTCTCCACCAGCATGGGCGGGATGCGGGCGCTGAGGGCTTGCGGCTCAATCTGGCAAGCCACCCGCAAGCGATCCTCAAAGCGAATATGCTCAAGGTCCAGATAGTCTTTCACCGCCTCCATTTCCTCGCTCAGCGCCACCGTACCCATGCCGTGCGAGCGGAGCGAGTAGCGCAGCAATTCCGCCAAGCGCGTGACCATGTCCTGAGCGCGTCCGGGGTCTTCAGCAATCAGCCCCCGCAGCGAGTTGAGGCAGTTGAATAGAAAATGTGGATTCAGTTGGGCCTCAAGACCTCGAAGCTGAGCGTCACGGGCGCTCACCTGCAACTGCAGCGTCTGGATCTCAAGCGCCCGCCGGCGCCGGCGCGCGTGAACATTGAAGTAAATGATGAGCCAGCAAGCGAAAGCCGAGGCGTAACCAATGACCATGAAAAACGCGCCGACAAAGCCGCCATAGTCTTTCCAGGTGTAGAGATGGAGCAGAGGAATCTCCACCACGAACACCACAGCGGTCATGAAAACGGCAAGCGCCACCACCGTTCCCGCCAGACGGGGAATGAGACGCCGCAACTCGAGACTCGGCCATCCTCGAACCTTCATCCAGCGCCTGAGACCATGGGTCAGCAGAATGCCGCCAACGTCGGCCAGCAGGAAAATGAGGGGGACGGCCTCCAGCGGGATCCGCTTCAGGCCAGTGGATATGATGTAAGAAGCTAAGACGTAAATTGCGTACAGCGACCAGCCACAGATTTGGCACAACCAGTAAGCCCGGCTGGAAAGCTTGGCCTGACCCGCTTGGGGCGTCTCGCTCCATGGGTTGGCCGATTCAAGGGTTCTCATGCCATTGACCTTGCCATCCTGCGCTGCCGCGCCGCGCCTTGGAGCGCAGGCTTTGCCGCCGGGCGGCTGGCGGCGCGCCTGAGGTCTCGTGGCCGTCCCGGCGGTGCCGACGCATTCGCGTAGTAGTAGCGGCGACGACGATGTCTTTCAATTCGTCGCGGGCTCTGCATTTCCCAGAAAACGCCCACGGCGAGAAACACGCTCGCCGTGGCCATTCCTGCTCCGACATGCGCTCCGGGACGCTTCCTAATATAACAGGGTCGCGGGGCGCTGCAATCCTACCTCCCGGCAAAGCCGCGGGAAGAGACGGCGAGCTGAGGATTGCCTAAGAACTGCCCGAGCTGCGCATAGAACCATTGCGGATCGTCGAACATGATGAAGTGCCTTGACGTGCCGCTTAGAACGAAATAAAGATGCGGCAGACCGGCGTACTGCTCCTGGAAAGTCTGGATCACGTCGGCCTTGGTCAGATCAATGTTGCGAAGTTTCATCTCGTCGCGCAGGCCAGCCCATGTGCCGAGCACCAGCACCGGCGCGGTGATCTTTGAAAGCTCCGGACGCAGATCTTGATTCAGCATCTCATACATGGCCTCGGTCACGGTGGCCGGATCGGAAGCCAGACCCCACTGCTCGATGGTCTTGAGATCAGCCGGGCTGGTCACCATGTATTTGGTTGCCGCGCCGGACTTCACATACTCATCGTACTGTTCGCGAGTTTCATTGAGCATATAAGCATGCATCGACGCGATGATCGGCTTGGCTTGTGCCACCGTCTTCACCTGAAACCAGGCGCCCGCATAAAACGGTAGA
The DNA here is from genome assembly GCA_050745605.1 of Terriglobia bacterium. Classification (GTDB taxonomy): domain Bacteria; phylum Acidobacteriota; class Terriglobia; order UBA7540; family UBA7540; genus CALCEB01. Next base: position 2,985 of record JBOGKI010000213.1, read on the forward strand.
GAATCCACAATAACGACCGGTCCCACCAGGTTCGGATCGTGTGCCGCCAGATCCAGAGCCACGTTTCCGCCCAAGCTGTGGCCCACGATAACCGGCTTGTCCAAGTGGTTGGCTTGGATGTAGGCCGCTAGTTGGCCGCGAACGGTTGAAAGAAACGGACCATGAATGGGCGGGACTCCGGCGAAGCCCGCAAGTGTCAAGACGTAGCATTTGTAATGATCCCCGAAGTGAGCCACCGTGCCCTTCCAGGTATCGCCGGAGGAAGAGAGGCCGGGAATCAGAATCATCGGACTTCCCTGCCCCGTGATGTGAACGCCAAAAGCGGAGAAATTGCCGGCGGGGGGAGCATCAGCGCCTTTTCCGGGAATGAGGCAAAACGCCACCCAGATGGCCGTGACCAATGGAGCGAAGGCCCATCGCGACCGGCCCTTCGATTGATTCGAGAAACGTGATGTGATTTTCATGTGACCTCCAAAGCAGAATGTTTGTTGCTTGCAGGATGAGAATAGGTGGGCGGCGCGCGGCGGCGGTGGCAATTATGATGAGCGGTCGGAGAACGTGACAAGCGGCCCGTGGGTGGGAGGATTTAGCGCCGGGCGCGAGTCCGGCATCGGACTCACGCCAGGGCAGTGGGCCCCGAAGGGGCGAAAGAGGCTTCGACGGCCCAGACGCGTACGCCCCTCCGGGGCTTCGTGCTCATCGCCGCCGGTCTTTTTCCCAAGGGCTCAGAAGGTGTCAAAAACTCAACAGCCTCACGCCAAGACGCCAAGTCGCCACGAAGCGCCAACAGGAACTCCTTCATTCATGCCATTGATTTGCTTCTGTTAGGGATTGGCGAGACCTATCCGGCCGGTTTCCGGGAACGGCACGCGGAAGCTGGTTGCATGCAGGTGGGGAGCCTCGATTTCATTGACAACATTTTCCGGCACAGCATAGTATCGATATTGGCCCTTCGCTCCACATTCAGCTCAATGCGAGGCGCAGTGAACGACACAACCGGATCGCAGTGTGAGTCGCTGCGGCAGGCTATCGACGAAGCCGCGAACGTCAGCGTGCTGGCCGGTGCGGGAGTGTCCGCAGAAAGCGGCGTTCCCACCTTTCGCGGCAAGGACGGCCTATGGCGAAACTTTTCGGGCGAAGCATTGGCAACACCCGGAGCTTTCGCTCGCGATCCGAGACTGGTGTGGGAATGGTATGACTGGCGCAGGTCGATTGTGAAGCAGGCCCAGCCCAATGCCGGTCACTTTGCCTTGGCGGAGTTGCAGCGGCGGAAAACCAGCGAAAATGGAAAAAGCACGGCCTTCACCCTGATTACCCAAAACGTGGATGGACTGCACGACCGCGCCGGAAGCGAGCATCCCTTGAAGTTGCACGGCGACCTTTGGTACCTGCGCTGCCTGGCATGCGGCAAGGTGGAAAAGAATGAAGAGGTGCCGCTTCCCGAGTTGCCTCCCCACTGCTCCGCCTGCAAAGGGCTGATCCGTCCGGCAGTGGTGTGGTTCGGCGAGCCACTGCCTGAAATCGAATGGGACCTCGCCACCAAAGCCAGCGAGCGCGGCGGCATTTTCATGCTGGTTGGAACTTCCGCCGTGGTGTATCCGGCGGCGGGACTCGCGGGCATGGCTTACGGCAAGGGCGCGAAACTCGCGGTGATTAACCCGGAGCCGACGCCGCTGGATTCCCTGGCAAAATGGGTCCTGCGGGGCACAGCGGCAGGAGTTCTGCCCAAGCTGTTACATCCATGACGACATAAGTCACCAGCGATGATTTGCTGCAGCGGCGTCTGGGCGCCTGCCCTGCTCGAAGGCGGGGAGCGCCGAGATACGGCGGTCGCAGGCCGCCCCTACAGCGGGAACCCTATGGCGAAGTTTGCATATCTCGAATGCTCCTCCGGCATTAGCGGCGACATGTGTCTGGCTTCCTTGATTGATGCGGGGGTGAACGCGGACGATCTTGAACGCGAGCTGCGGAGGATTCCCATCGGTGAATTCGATTTCAAAGTCTCGCGCGTGAACCGCTCCGGCATCACCGCAACTCACGTGGAGATCGCGTCGCCGGAGAAGCAGCCGGAGCGCCACCTTCACCACCTCGAGAAAATCTTCGCGGCAAGCGAGCTTCCGGCGAGCGTGAAGGAGAAGTCGCTGCGCATCTTTCGCCGTCTTGCGGAAGTCGAAGGCGCAATCCACGGCAAGCCACCGGAGTCCATCCATTTTCATGAAGTGGGCGCGGTGGATGCGATGCTGGATATTGCCGGCGCCTGCCTGGGCCTTGAGATGCTGGGTATTGAGGAACTGTGGTGCTCCGCGCTGAATGTGGGCAGCGGTCGCGTTCAGGCGGCGCACGGATCGCTCCCGGTGCCGGCTCCGGCCACGGCGGAGTTGCTGAAAGGCGTACCGGTGTATTCCTCAGGAATTGAAGCGGAGTTGGTGACACCCACCGGCGCGGCAATTGTTACGACCCTCGCCAACGGCTTCGGCGCGATGCCGCTGTTGAAGATCGAGCGAATTGGTTATGGAGCGGGCTCCAAGGATTTTCACGGACATCCGAATGTGGCGCGGTTGTTCCTGGGCCAAAGGGCTCCGGCTGAAGTCGCGGCTTCGGGCGACGTGAGGGCTTCGGCGGTTGGTGAAGAAATCGTTTCCGTCATCGAAACGGACGTGGACGACATGAGCCCGCAACTTTATGGCTATTTCGCCGAGCGAGCCTTCGAAGCGGGCGCGCTGGACGTGACTTGCGGTTCGTTGCAGATGAAGAAGAACCGGCCGGGGTTTCATCTTTCCGTTCTGTGCAATCCCGGCCGCGCCGATGAACTGGCCGGGCTCATCTTTCGAGAAACCACCACCATTGGGGTACGCATTCACGAAGCCCGCCGCAAGACTCTGGCGCGCGAATGCGTGACGGTTCAAACACCGTATGGGCCGGTGCGCGTGAAGATTGCACGGTCGAATGGGCGGGTGATGAATGCTGCTCCGGAGTATGAGGATTGCCGCAAACTGGCGGAGGAGAAGTCAATTCCCCTGAAGCAGGTGATGGCTGAGGCGCTGGCGGCGTACCAGGCAAGCAAGTGAAAGAGCAGGTGTCAGGTGCTTGGTGTCCGGCGTCAGGGTTTTGCTCCAACCGTCATTCCCGCGCACGCGGGAATCCACCGTGGCCACGGCACGGTTTTGGTGCCGTGGGCTTTTCTGTCGTCGACGATGGTCCCAGGGTTGGTGGTCACGGTCAACGCTTTTCTGACCTTGGCTTTTGCGTGAATATCCTGCTGCGGTGATCCTCGTGGTCGCGCGCAATCCTGGCGCGGACAAGACGTGACGCCACCACGGTGATGGTTTGATTCGGGAACGGGATCAATGGCAATCGCAAATCAAAAGCCCAAATTTTACATCACAACGCCCATCTACTATCCCAACGCCCGTCCTCACGTAGGCTCCGCCTACACCACCATCGTGTGTGACGCCATCGCTCGCTACAAGCGCATGTGCGGCTACGACGTGGCGTTCCTCACCGGCACCGACGAGCACGGCGAGAAGCTCCAGCGCGCGGCAGACGCCGCCGGTGTGCCGGTCGCGCAATTCGTCGCTGAAAAACGTGAGTTGTTCAAGGATTTGTGGCGCACGCTCGGCATCAGCGATTACCGCTTTGTCCACACTTCGCAGAATCCTGATCACGTCAAAGCCGTCCACTGGATGATCCAGCAGGCTGACAAGGCCGGGTACATCGAAAAGAAGAAATATGAAGGGCGCTATTGCATTTATGACGAACGGTACGTGTCCGACAGTCCCGAGCCTGCAAATTGTGACATCTGCGGACGGCCGGCGGAGCTGATCCGCGAGGAGAACTACTTCTTCAAGCTGTCGGCGTTCGAGACGCGCCTGCTGAAGCACTATGAAGATCACCCTGAATTCGTTCTGCCGAGCTACCGCATGAACGAGGTAAAGAGCTTTGTCAAAAGCGGTTTGCGCGACATCTCGATCAGCCGTCGCCGCTTGAAGTGGGGCATTCCCTGGCCGGACGATCGCGAGCAGGTGGTTTACGTTTGGTATGACGCGCTTACCAGCTATCTGACTGGAATCGGATTTCGAGGCGACGAGCGCAGCAAAGACTTTGAGAAATACTGGATGGGCGCAGAAGGGCCCGCTGAAGTCGTCCACATGATCGGCAAGGATATTCTTCGCTTCCACGCCGTCTATTGGCCTGCATTCTTATGGGCCGCTGGCCTTCCGCTTCCCAAAACTATTTTCGCTCATGGCTGGATTTACTACGAGCAGGACAAGATGTCGAAGTCCAAGGGCAATGTGGTCTATCCCGAGCCGACTCGCGACGGCTTGGTATTGGAGAGGAAAAGCTTGGAAAAGATTCTTGGGGGAAGAGAGATTGAGGAGGTTTACCCCGAGCCAGTAATGGAATCGCTAGGCAACGACGCCCTGCGGTATTACTTAATGTCGGGCGCCAGGATCGATGACGAACAAAGCAAAGGATACGAACAATTAAGCGGCTCCCCGTTCGGGCAGGACATGAGGTTCTCGTATGGAGACCTGATTAAGCGCTATAACTCAGGCCTCGCTAACGATTTCGGAAACCTGGCGAATCGCATAGTCGCCATGATGAACATGTATTTTGGCGGGATAGTTCCAGAGCGACCCAGCAGTATCGGCGTTGCTGAGGAGTATCTGCG
>JBOGKI010000214.1:0-7588 GCA_050745605.1 Terriglobia bacterium
CCGCTACAGAAGCGCCTCAAGACCATTGTCAAGAATTAGCTGTGACATGACACTAGCTCTTGATGCTCTTCGCGCTCTCGTCCCACACGGCCGGGCCCTTCTGAAAGTAAGAGTCATTGGCCATGTGGATGGCGATGGCGGTATTATTGCCGAAATTTTCATCCTCCACGGACGGGCGCCGTGTCTTGACCGACTGGAAGAAGTTCCACAGGTGGTCGCGGGTGTCGTCATAGTCGGGTGGAGCCAGATAATTTGCAGCCTCGATGACCTTTTGGGTTCCCGGGTCGGGGTCGTTCGCAGCGTGCCACTTGGCGGCGTACTTCTGCCGCATGGCGTGGGGCCATGCCGGAGTGCAGGGACCGTGATCTTGGCCGTCCTGCCAGGAAACGCTGAGCGAATCCGGATTTTCGACGCCGTGGATTTCCAGAATGCCGTGGTCGCCCATGAACCGGAAGCCGGATTCGGTCTCGGTGTTCAGCGTGACCCGCAGGGTGACGCTGAAGTCTCCATAGTCGTAGACCGTCGTCATGACATCAGGAACGTCGCGCCCGTCGTGCCAGCGATAGAGGCCGCCTTGGGTGAAGGCACGCCGGGGCGGGGCAGTGATGCCCATCACGAAGTGGATTCCCGTGAGATGGTGAATACAAAGATCGCCGGGAATGCCCTCGCCATAGTCCTGGAAGCAGCGCCAGCGCGCCCACCGCGTGGCGTTGAAGGGCCGCTTGGGGGCCGTTCCGAGCCATGTCTCCCAATCAACCGTGGCGGGTGAAAGATCCGGCGGGATCGAATACCACCACGCGCCACAGTGATCGTTGCGTCCCATGGTGGCTTCAATCAGGCACAACTTACCGATGGTGCCGGCGGCGATCAGTTCCTTCGCCTTTTGGTAAACCACGGAGCTTGGCTCCTGACTGCCGATCTGCACGATGCGGTTGTTCTTCTTCGCGGCGTCGATAATCTCGAAGCCTTCCTCCACCTTGTGGGTCATGGGCTTCTCGCAGTAGATGTCCTTGCCGGCCGCGCAGGCGTCCACCACGATCTGCTTGTGCCAGTGGTCGGGCACTGCCGCGACGATGCAATCAATTTCCTTGTTGTCGAGCAGCTCCTGGTGGCGGGCGGTGATGGAGGCAGGTTTTTGGAGAATTTGCTTCGCCAGCGTGCGGCGCCCTTCGTAAAGGTCACAGGCCGCAGCGCACTCGACGCCCGGCAGATGGATGGAAGTATCAAGCAAACCTGCGCCCCTCATGCCGACCCCAATCATGCCGAAACGAACTGTGTCACTGGGAGCAGCAGGCAGGGGTGACGCGGCTGCCAGCGGGCCAGCATCGAGCAGAAGTGAACGCGCGGCCAGCGTCGCGCCTACGGTACCCGCCGTTTGTTGCATGAAGCCACGCCGCGATACGGTCCGGCTTTTCATGGATGCACCTCCGTGGAAACCAGAATGAGTTCATGAGCAGTCTCGTAGCTCAGACCTTCGGTTTCCAGAAGGTCTGAGGCTTTTCGCCGACACATCGGACAAGACACAAAAGCCCACGACACACCAGACGTGCCGCGGCCGCGAACTTTCCATCCACTGGCAGTCCTCGCAGACTGGCCGTCATCTCGACATTAGAAATTCGAAGATCGAAAATTCGCCATGCCAGATCCGTCCTTTGGCCGGGGCCAAGACGATGAGGCGGGCTGGTCCGCGTGGTTCCCGGCCCGCGTTACATGATACCAGACCGTTGCTCGCTCCGTAAGGCGGGTGAGACAGTTTTCATTAAATGGTAAAGTACGCCGGGGTTCGGATGATGCTGGCGGCCTTTCGCGGATCATGTCAACCCGGCATGGGTGCGGCGAAGCGCAGACCGTTTTGTCAGGCAAGTATATAAATGTGAGGTTATACATTGTGTATTATTATTTTATTGCACACCAAGACCAAATGTGATATTCAATAGTCGATTCCCCGGGGTGCCAGGCCAGTTTCGCTTTTCAGTGGTGGGAGGCTCGCCGCAGCGGGCAGCGCCTCTACCGCAAGCCACACCCTACATACTTTTGACACTTTCTCGTGACTCTTTGGAGGATGAAACCCGATGAATGCACAGTTTGTCTTGATGTGGGGGCTGTTTGTTGAAGGCTTGCTGATCATCTGGCAATTAATGAAAATCCGTAACGGTGTTAACCAGCGTGCGGAGCAGTCCGAAGGCGCGGCGAACAAAAAGGAAGCTGCGTAAGAGCGGCCTGCTGCTCAATGGTCACCCCTTGATCCATCCGTGCGCCGCGACATGTTGCCAGCACTTGGACCGCGTCCCCTCGGGTTGTCCCCCCAGCCCGGGGCGGGGCTGACGCCGCGCTCGTTGCGCCCGGGGGTTCGTCCCGAGAAGCACCGAATCGCAGGCACGGCAAACAACGCCCCGTCTGCGCCACCCTCCCGCCATGAGCCGCCCGGACCGCGCCGTACCCGGCGCCGGAGGCATTGGCGACCCGGAGCGGCGGTGGAGACACCCCCTCCTCAGCAGAAGTCGTGATGGAGACCCTTTCCACGCAATGTTCCTCAATGAAGCCTTTTTCCGTTGCGACCCGGGAGCTAGGATTGATTTTTGAATGCGCATCCCGGTCTGCGTTCCGGCATCTAATGTGATAGGGTCCAACAGGGACCTGGGGAGCCCGCTTCCGCACCACCGCAAAGGACGACGTTATGAGCCTGATCCGAGAAGAAGATAAGAGCGCCATCAGCGATGTGCTGAAGGCCATGGTGAATCCAGTCCGGCTGGTTCACTTTACTCAGGAAATCAACTTGCAGTATGGGAGGGAAGCCCGGGAATTGCTTCAGGACCTTGCCGAGCTTTGCGGCAAGCTATCTGTGGAGATTTACAACCTGCTGCTCGATACGGAAAAAGTTGCGGAGTATGGGATTGATAAGGCGCCGGCAACCGTGGTGCGCAATGGGAAGGACTACGGCATTCGTTTTTACGGCCTGCCGGCGGGCTACGAGTTCTCGAACTTGCTCGACGCCATCACTGCGGTTTCACAAGGCGACTCCGGCCTGGAAGCCGCAACGAGAGAGAAACTCCAGGCCATTTCAGAGCCGGTTCATCTGCAGGTTTTTACCACCCCTACGTGACCTCATTGTCCCCGGGCCGTGCGCCTGGCCCATCGCTTCGCTATGGAGAATGACCTGATCCATGCCGACATGGTGGAAGCCACAGAGTTCCCCGATCTAACCGCGCAATATGCGGTTTACGCCGTGCCTAAGACGGTGATCAATGGTCGGGCGTTTATTGAGGGAGCGGCCCCGGAAGCCCAGCTCCTTCGCGCCATCGTGAACGCCCTCGAACAAGGCTCGCCCAAGGGCGAGACCTGAGCCGGAATCGGATGTGAATCACTGCGCGTACCGCAGCACCGTGTGGACATCATAGCCCGGTAACCGTTCGCGGCCTTTCAGAAAATCCAGTTCGATCAAGAATCCCAGTCCCGCCACGTTCCCACCAAGCCGTTCCACCATGCCGGCCACAGCCGACGCCGTGCCACCGGTCGCCAGCAGATCATCAATGATGAGCACCCTCTGTCCCTCCGTAATGCCGTCGCGGTGCACTTCCAACGCATCCGTTCCATACTCCAGGTTGTAACTGGCCTTCTCCACCGGGGCGGGCAGCTTCTTAGGCTTGCGAACTGGCACAAATCCGGCGTTTAATCGATAGGCTACCATCGGGGCAAAGATAAATCCCCGGGCTTCGATCCCCACGACGCGGTCGATGGAGCGGCCTACGTAGTGGTTCGCCAGAGCATCCACCGCCCGATGCAGCCCGATGGGATCCTTCAAGAGAGTCGTAATGTCGTAAAACAGAATTCCGGGTTTCGGAAAGTCCGGCACTTCTCGAATCAGCTTCTTCAGCTCCTCCACACAGCCTCCTCGTTCAGCGGTTAGCAATTAGCAGCCACAGGCGACCAGTGCCAGGTGAGAAGGTGTGAAAAAATTCGAATCTGTCATGCTGAGCCCTTCGCCTGTCATTCTTCGCTTTGCTCAGGATGACAGGCGCCGTAGATTTTTTCACACCTTCTGACAAGTGAAGAGCCAGGATACCCTTGCTGGCAACTTGTCACTCGTCACTGCTTAATTCAGGGAGCTTCACCTCCCCCTTGGGAACTATGCCAGGCCCAGGCGCTGGTCACGATCTCCTCCAGACTCGAATGTTGGGGCGCCCATTTCAATACTTTCTGAGCTCGAGACGGATCGGCCACCAATGACGGGGGATCCCCGGCGCGCCGCGGCGCTTCGCGGAAAGGGGCGGAACGCGCCCCGCGGCTCTGCTGGGCGGCGCAGCGGTTCACCGCGTGGATCACCTCGCGGACCGAATGCCCGCGTCCCGTGCCCAGATTCAAAGCGCAACTCTCTCCGCCTTCCACCAGGTGGTGGAGAGCGCGCCCATGGCCCTCTGCCAGGTCGCTGACGTGAATGTAATCCCGAATGGCGGTCCCATCCGGCGTCGGGTAGTCCGTGCCGTAGATCTCAATTTGAGGAATCTGACCGAGGGCGGCCTTGATGACCAGCGGAATCAGATGGGATTCCGGTTTATGGTCCTCGCCGATTTCGCCGTCCGGATCGGCACCGGAAGCGTTGAAATAGCGCAGAGCCGCCCAACGGATGCCATAGGCATGTCCGTACCAGCGCAAAATCCGCTCCACGAAAAGTTTCGATTCCCCGTAAGGGCTGACCGGGCTGGCCGGATGATCCTCCGGTATCGGGATCCGCTGCGGGGTTCCGTAAATCGCGGCGGAGGATGAGAACACCATGTGTTTCACGCCTTGTTGCACCATCGCGTCTAACAACTTGAGAGTTCCTAGCGTGTTAATCTGGAAATATTTGCTGGGATTCTTCACGGACTCACCCACTTGAATCACACCCGCAAAGTGAATCACAGCCTCAATGCGACTTTGCTGAAAGAGCCGACGGAGAAAGTCCGAATTGAGAATATCGCCCTCCAACAATTGTCCCCATTTGACCGCCCATCGATGGCCGCCACTCAGATCATCCAGCACCAGGACTTCATGGCCCGTCTTGGCCAGCGCCTTGGCGGTCTGACTGCCGATGTACCCGGCTCCACCCGTCACCAGAACCTGCATGAATTCATGCTCCGTTGCGCTTCAAGTTTGTTAGGCCGCCTGGGTCGGCTCCTGCCGATGAACGTGTGAAGGAGCTACCCAAAAAGCAAAAGAATCTCACGCCAACGCGCAAAGTTTCACAAGGCAAAGGATCGGGTTGTCCTTGGCGCTTCTTAGCGTCTTGGCGTGACGCTGTTTGTTTCTTTCACAGTTTCTATTGCACTGGACCCTCATCGCCCTGATAACGCTTGCTGATGTCTCCGTAAGCGTCAATTCGGCGATCCCGCAAGAAGGGCCAGTTGCGGCGAACGTCTTCAATGCGCCTGGGATCAATCTCCACAATCAGATTCTCCTCGGCATCGACCGGAGCCTGTGCCACCGGAACTCCGAGAGGATCGCAAACGAAAGAAGAACCCCAAAACTCAATGCCGGCGGCGTCCGCCGAAGGCCGCTCATGGCCCGTCCGATTCACGGCGGCGACATAGACGCCGTTGGCAATGGCGTGAGCGCGCTGGATGGTTTGCCAGGCTTCGCGTTGTTCCTTGCCGGACTGGTCTTTTTCCGCCGGATGCCAGCCGATTGCCGTCGGGTAAAAAATCACCCGTCCTCCCCGCAAGGCCGCCAGCCGCGCGCCCTCTGGAAACCACTGGTCCCAGCAAATTAGAACGGCGACTTTTCCCATCGGCGTATCGAATGTCCGGAATCCCAGATCACCCGGCGTGAAATAATATTTCTCATAATACGCGGGGTCATCCGGAATATGCATTTTCCGGTACACTCCCAGCACGTTTCCGTCAGGACCTAAAATCGCTGAGCTGTTGTGATAGATCCCCGGCGCGCGTTTCTCAAAAATGGGCGCGATGAGGGTGGTTTTGGTCTTCGAGGCAATCTTACTCAAAGCCTGGGTGGTGGGTCCAGGAATGGGTTCTGCCAGATCGAATAAGGCCGGATCTTCACGTTGGCAGAAGTAGGGCGAGCGGAACAGTTCCGGCAGGCAAATAATTTCTGCGCCCGCCACCGCCGCCTGCTGAATGCGCTCGATGGCATGGGATAGATTTTGTGTCCCATCGCCGCACATGGCCATCTGGATCAAGCCAATTTTAAATTTATCAGGATCGGTCATGGAAATATCCTATACACATCTCATTCGGAGTCCAAGAAAATCTCTCCGCTGCGGTCAGCGTTCAGACGCCAGCGATCAGCACGCCGTACAACGGCTCAGTCGCTGAGGAACTTCGAGGGTCCCAGGCCGGGCGGGGAAGCGCCGACCGCCGTGACAAGCTGACGAAGACCTTCTCCCGGTTCTGCTTGACTTCGATACTAGCGCCGGATAGATTGCGAAGTTGATTCTTTGGTGAGTTCGTTCTGAACTTCAGGAGCCAGCATTGATCGAAAGCTTTTTCAAGCGCAAGGTTCTGGCGCTCCAGGACTTCACTCAGCTCACCGCCAATGCCTTTCTCAACGTTTTTTCGGCGCCGCGCTACTTTGTGGACACCGTCGCTCAGATGGATGACATCGGCGTCGGCTCGCTTTCGATCGTCCTGCTCACCGGTTTCTTCGCCGGCGCCATCCTGGCTCTCCAAACCTACCGTACCCTGGAGAGCTTTGGTGAATTAAGCCTGATGGGCCAGGCGGTGGCTCTCTCCCTGGTGCGGGAGCTTGGCCCCGTGTTCACCGCGCTTGTCGTCGCTGGCCGTAACAGTTCTGGCATCGCCTCGGAAATCGGCTCCATGCTGGTCACGGAGCAGATCGACGCCCTGCGCGCGCTCGGCACCGATCCTTCACGGAAACTGGTCACCCCACGAGTGTATGCCACGGTCATCATGCTGCCCGTGCTCACCATTCTCTCCGACTTCGTTGGACTGATTGGCGGCTACCTCGTGAGCTTCAGTGTCGCCAAGCTTACCACAGACGAATATTGGACCGCGGCTTACCAATCTCTAACCTTCCGTGATGTCACCCAAGGTCTCGTTAAGCCCCTTGTCTTTGGCGCTATCATTGCACTCGTGGGTTGTTACTTCGGCCTGAAGACGGAGGGCGGAACGCAAGGCGTGGGCCGCTCCACCACCCAAGCCGTGGTCGTCGCTTCCGTCCTCATCATTCTTGTCGACTTCTTCATCGGCCGTTTCCTGATTGGGATCCACTTCGCCTGAGTTTGTTGAAAAACGTTCCGGCTCTGTCATTCTGAGCGTAGCGAAGAATCTGCTTTCTTGGTTTTCTCAAGAACAGGCGAGATTCTTCGTCGCCTACGGCTCCTCAGAATGACATGCTGGCCGACTTTTTCAACAAACTGCCTGAGTTCAACAGTCGGGCGTTAGTCTGAAGGCCCGGAGCTTGATCGCCGGTTGCGCCCAGAGGCTCAAACGCCATGATGCTGCCGGAAAAATCTCTGGAAGGGCGGGTCGCCATCATCACCGGAGGCGGCACGGGAATCGGCCTGGCCATCGCGCGGGAATACGCAAGGCTGGGCGCCAAGCTGGTGCTGGCAAGCCGCTCTGCGGAAGAG
>JBOGKI010000215.1:0-7573 GCA_050745605.1 Terriglobia bacterium
ATCCGCAACATTGCTCTGATCGGTCATGGCCACACCGGAAAGACGCAACTAATCTCTGCCTTGTTGTACTCGGCGGGACTGGTGAACCGGATGGGCAAAGTGGATGAGGGAACTTCCATCACGGACTTCGACGAGGAGGAAATTCAGCGTAAGTTTTCGATCAGCGCATCGTTGGCCTATGCCGAATACGGAAAGACCAAGATCAATTTCATCGATACGCCCGGCTTCAACATCTTCCTGCATGAAACGGAGGCTGCGCTGGTGGCGGCGGATTCCGCGCTGCTGCTGGTCCATGGCGTGTCGGGAGTGGAGGTGCAGACCGAGAGAACCTGGGGTTTCTGCGAAAAGATCGGACTGTCGCGGGCGCTGGTGATCAACCAGTTGGACCGCGACCGCGCAAGTTTCTCCCGCACGTTAGAAGCCTTGCAGCAGACCTTTGGCCGTGCCGTGGTGCCCGTGCAAATTCCCTGGGGTGAAGAAAAGAATTTTCGCGGGGTCATCGATTTGGTGCACATGAAGAGTTACGCCTACGAGCCCAATGGTTCCGGCAAAAGCAAGGAAGGTGAAATCCCCGCCGATCTTGCGGCAGCCGCCACCGCGGCGCATGAAGCTTTGGTGGAAATGGTGGCCGAAGGCAACGATGCGCTGTTGGAGGAGTTCTTCGAGAAAGGAACCATCCCGGAGGAAGACCTGGCGCCGGGCCTGACGCAGGCCATTGCGGACCGCCGCATCGTTCCAGTGCTGGCTACGTCGGCGCTTCTGAACATCGGTTCGGAAAATTTACTGCAATTTGCTTCGCAATTCATGCCTTCGGCCGTTGACCGCGGCGAACTTGAAGGCGATCTTCCGGAGGGCGCTGGAAAAACCAAGCGCAAGATCGCGGATTCCGAGCCGGCGGCGGCATTTGTATTCAAGACGGTCGCGGATGCCTTTGCGGGGCGCGTGAGCTATTTCAAGGTTATGTCCGGCATCGTGAAGAATGAAGCAAACCTCGCCAATTTCAACCGCGGCGGTACGGAGCGGTTGTCCCATATCGCGGTGGTACAGGGGAAAACTCAAACGCCCGTGGGCGAACTGCACGCCGGAGACATTGGCGCTGTCGCCAAGCTTAAGGACACGTTGACGGGCGATACACTGGGCGACAAGTCCGCGCCCATTCTCTTTTCACCCGTCAAACTGGCAGAGCCGGCCATTTCCTTCGCCATTGAGCCGAAGTCGCGCGGCGATGAGGATAAGCTTTCCACCGCCATTCACCGCATGTTGGAAGAGGATTTGCTTCTGCGCTTTTCGCGCGACCAGCAGACTAATGAGTTTCTGCTCTCGGGCTCCGGCCAGCAGCATGTGGAGGTGGCCGTCTCCAAACTCAAGCGGCGCTTCAACGTCGAGGTCACGCTGAAAGCCCCTAAAATCCCTTATCGCGAAACGATTCGCACCAAGGCCGAAGCGCAGGGCAAGTTCAAGCGCCAGACGGGCGGCCACGGGCAGTACGGCGATTGCTGGATCAAAGTGGAGCCCCTGGCGCGCGGTGCGGGGTTCGAATTCGTCAACGACATTTTCGGCGGCGCTATTCCCAGAAATTTCATCCCCGCGGTGGAGAAGGGAATTGTCGAGGCCGCGCACAAAGGATATCTTGCCGGGTATCCGGTGGTGGATTTCCGGGTGATTTTATTTGACGGTTCCTATCACGATGTGGACTCCTCCGAGCTCGCCTTCAAGATCGCCGGCTCGTTCGGTTTCAAAAAATGTATGGAGCAGGCCAAGCCCTGCTTGCTCGAGCCCATCATGAACGTGGAGATCACCGTCCCAGAAAATTATTCCGGCGACATCATGGGCAATTTGAACGGGCGTCGCGGACGCATTCAGGGCATGGACGCCAAGGGCGGATCGACCTCGATCAAGGGGCAAGTGCCGCTGGCGGAAATGCTCACTTACGCTTCTGACTTGACCTCCATGACGCAAGGGCGCGGCACCTATTCCATGGAATATTCGCACTACGACATGGTGCCGCAGCAGATTGCCGATAAGATTGTGGCCGCAGCGGTGGCCGCCGGACACGGCAAGGAAACGGAAGAGCAGTGACCAGTGACGAGTGACGAGCAAAAAGAGCAGCAGCAAGTAGCGCGGAGCTTGTGCTTCTCAAACTGCGCGGTCTTTTGAGAACAGCCGCCAGGCCGCAGAGTTTCTGGAAAGCGAAACTCTGCGCTACCCGGTCTTGCCACTGATCACTTGGCACTCGCCACTCGTGACTGCTGGTACGGCTGTAGCTTCGCCTCAATCCGGTCATGAATCCAGTGCGGGTCCCACCATTCGGTCGGATTCACGGGGAGGCCGTCCAGTAGGACTGAGAAGTGCAGATGATCGCCTCCGGCCAGGCCGGTCGAGTCGCTGCGTCCGATGATTTGCCCCCGCTTCACCGTGTCCCCCGCGCTCACGTCAATCGAGGCCATATGCCCGTAGAGCGTCTGCACGCCACAGCCGTGGTCGATGATGGCGGCATTGCCGTAAATATCCAACCATCCGGCGTAAACCACCTTGCCATCGTTGGCGGCGGGAATCGGTGTGTGCGCCACCACGGCCAGGTCATATCCCAAGTGTGTCTGGTGATCCACCACCTGACTGTTGTAGATGTAAGTCCGCGCGTCCGCAAAATAAGCCTCAACTTTGGAGTTGCCAAGCTGGATGAACGGCTGTGTCCAATAGAATGTGGGGTTGGTTTGTTTGGAGAACTCAATCAGGCGTTCCGCATCCTGCAGGCGAAGGTGGCCGTTGATGTACAGGAAATTCTTCAGAATGCTTCCCTGATCGTCAATCCCGGACTGCGCCATGATGGGCGGAACGACGCGATTCAGGAACTCAGGGCTCAGAGTCAAGGTGCTCTCATGGAATTTCTTGGGAAACACCTTGTAGTCAAAGTTAGCGATCGTGGTGTTTCCAGCATCGTCGGTGGCCACGATGTGCGCGGGCGTTGAAGGGTCCACGTTCCAGGGAAATGAAAACACCGCCAGCCTGATTTCGGGCGTCGATTCCTTCACCGGGAAACTGGGAAAGAAGAGTTTCCCAACTTCAACGCCTGACTTGGTGGTGCCGGGCGAGACCTTGAACAGCACCATGTCACATCCACCCTGGTTGATGTAATGCTGAGTGGTGAGCACGTCCACCTGGGGCGGCGCAAAGCGCACCGGAAGCTCCTTGCGGATGCTGGCCTTGCCGCCCCGGAAGAAGCGGCCCCAGGAGTCATTGGTGGCAGCGATCACCAGGGTTGCGTGGCCTGCGTGCAGCGCCGGCGCTTGCTTGCGGCCCACTCGCGCCGAGACTTCAAAGACGTTGGCAGGCTTGTGGCTCCAGAGTTTCCATCCGGACGGGCCGCGCGGCGTAAGGTTCTTAACCCGGGTGAGCGGCATGGAATAGGTCTTTCCATTCTGCAACACGTCAACTTGAACTTTCTTGATGGCATACTGCGGGTCGCGGACCTCAAACGTCATGGGTGTGTTCACTCCGATGCCCTGAACCTGCTCCCGCATCACCAGGGTGGGCGCGGGATTCCTCGCCAGCTTATAGCCGATGCCGATGATAATCAGAACCAGAATGACGATCAGGATGATGGAGCCGGTTCCGACTCCTCTATTTGATTTGAGCGGCGTATTTTGCAATCTCTATAAACTCCTGTCGATTCGATTTCGGGAAAAAAGACGTAGGGGCGCTGCTTGCTGCGCCCCTAAGAGGCCGTGCACTTTTTGCCTTTTCAGAAAAACAGCCTCACGCCAAGACGCCAAGAAGCGCAGAGAAGAACTCCATCATTCGCTTGGCGAGAGATGCTTTTGCCCTTTCAACAAGTTCTTCACACCTTGCCGCGCTGCGTTCAACCCATGCGCCCATCCATAGTTTCACTGCATTCATCGATCATGCAAGAACTTTTCGACTCAGCAGAAAGCG
Source organism: Terriglobia bacterium (assembly GCA_050745605.1). Lineage (GTDB taxonomy): Bacteria > Acidobacteriota > Terriglobia > UBA7540 > UBA7540 > CALCEB01. The sequence continues at coordinate 3,934 of JBOGKI010000215.1, forward strand.
CATCCGGGTTTGCAAAACATCGAGCCTTCGTTCTTCTCATTTGCTAGGATATTTTCTAGGATGGAGGAAAACGGGCGATGGAAATTTGCGACGGGCGGCATAGGCGGGGTCTCGTCTGCCAGAGAGTCCGTAGCTTACCCTTGGGGTTGTGGGCACAAGGGGGTCGCGCAGCGTTTGTGGCTTTCAAGCTCTGCGGTTATTGGGCTGCGAACGGGCAACACGCCGCAGAATTTCTGAAAAGTGAAACTCCGCGCTACCGGCTCCGGCGGGCCGCGGTTGCGCTGTGTGTTGCCTCTTTCTGCGCTCTGGCCTTCGCGGCCGCCGCGTCTTCGCCACGTTCTTCCGCATCGCTGCCTACCGGAACCATTCTCTATCTTCGTTTGAAGACCGCGGTCAGCACCACCAGCTCCCGCCTTAACGCTCCCATTGAGGCAGAGGCGGTTCGTGATACCGATGTGAACGGCGCCGTTGCGGTTCCTTTGGGGGCTATGGTGCGGGGCAAGGTCGCGAAGCTTATTCCCAGCTCCAGCCCCAAGGACCGCGCGGTGATGGGTTTAGAATTCGACACCATCCAGATGCCCGGCCTGTCGCCGGCAAGGATTTCCTGCCGCCTCAGCAAAGTTGAAAATGCCCGGGAGACAGTGCTTGCGAACGGGACCATTCAGGGAGTGCTGGCGAGTGAGCTGCCTTCCTCCTACCTGCAGGGCGAATTGGCGAAAATCTCAAAATCAAGCTCCTCGATTGGCTCCGAGATCGGTAAATTGGGTGACAAACAACTTGGGCAAACGGATACCTCGATCACTTACCCAGTAGGGACGGACATGCAAGTGACGCTCACCGCACCACTCGCAGTATCTCGGCTGTTTTCCCCGGCGGTGGCCCAGACGCTTCCTCGGGGCGATCTTCAAGCCGTTCAGAGGCTGCTTGCAAGCAGCCCTAACCGTGTGAGGACCAAGGACGGCAAGCCCGGCGACCCCATCAATCTGGTGATGATCGGTACCGAGGCGGAGATTCGCCAAGCCTTTGCCAAAGCTGGATGGACAATTCCCAAAATCAAGAACTCTTCCTCGATCTGGAGGACCATCACAGCCGTGACCGGGAATGTGGGATATGACGCCGCGCCGCTTTCCGACCTGTACCTTTTCGGGCGCGCCCAGGACATGGCCTATGAAAAAAACCTGAATACCTTCACCATGCGGCACCACCTGCGCTTGTGGCGGTCTCCCGTCACCACACCGGGTGGAACTCCCATCTGGCTGGGAGCTGGAACACATGACATTGGCTTCGATATTCGCCCGGGCGTCGCCTCCCACGCCACCAGCCCGCACCTCGACAATGAGCGGGCCAAGGTCGGTGCCGACATGATTGTCTCCGGCATGGTTTCCGCTGAACAGCTTGTCACCCGGCCCAACCCGCTGTCGAGTGGGTTCACCGGAACCGGCGGCAAGTGGACCACCGACGGCCGGCTGATCGCCATTGACTTCAAGCGAGATTGACGGAACGACGCTTGAATGTATGTGAAAATAAAGGACTGGACTGTTTTACGATAGCCACGGCACGGCTCGTGTGCCGTGGATTTTTAGGGGCCTCCCCCATGGTCCGGCCCGCGCCTTTCTGCGGGTTTTCGTAACGATCGTGCTGGCGCGCCTCGGGATCTTGTCCGATACCCCGGTGAAAACCTCCGGGAAACGAACCGGACGAGTAGCCACGGCACGCTTTTTGTGCCGTGGGCTTTGCGCAGATCGCGTCGCCCAGCCTTGCGGTCGCAACCCAAGTCGCCGTCATCCTGGCTCTAGCATTTCCCAGTCGCCGGGTGGGGTGCTTGCCAAACACGGCGGGAGTGCGTTATTATACATAGGTTGCATAATTATTCATGGATAATCTCTTCCGTCGCAACCAGATTCTCGACCTGCTTCGCCAGGAAGCCATCGGCACCCAGGCCGCGCTGCGCCGCAAGCTGGCGCACCGGGGCATCCGCGTGACCCAGACCACCGTTTCACGGGACATGGAGGAATTGGGAGTCATTAAAACCCGCGACGGCTATCGCCTGCCCGGCCCCGACGCAAGCCGGGAAACGCCAACCGCGGCTTCACAACCCACGCTGGTGATTATCCTGAAGGAATTTTTGCGGGATGCGCGGCACGCCGCAAGCCTGGTGGTGATCAAGACCAATCCCGGAACCGCCCACACCATTGCGGCGGCGCTGGACACGGCAGGATGGAAGGAGATCGTGGGAACCGTCGCCGGCGACGACACCATCTTCCTGGCCACGGCGAGCGCCAAGGACGCGGCGCGCGTGCAGAAGAGGATTATGCATACGGTGGCGGAATAGTTCAGCGATCAGCAATCAGCATTCAGCTTTCAGCGCTCAGAAGGTGTGAAGAAATCTGAAGATGTCATGCTGAGCGTAGCGAAGCATCTCTGTATTTCTTTGAAAATAAATTTCGACATCCTTCGCTGCCGCTCAGAGCCTGCCCTGAGCAACGCGAAGGGATGACAAGCTCCGTAGCTTTTTTCACATGTTCTCAGCTTTCAGCGGTCAGCGAAGTCACAGGTGACGAGAACGCCAAGCTGATCGCTGAGTGCTGACTGCTGGTCGCTTTCTACGAAACGGAAGGACGATGAATGGTTTTGAATCCGGCAACCTCATTGAGCACAATGAAGCGTGTGGTACTCGCTTATTCTGGCGGCCTCGACACCTCGATCATCATTCCCTGGTTGAAGGAGAACTATGGCTGCGAAGTGATCGCCATGGTGGGTGACGTGGGCCAAGGAGATGATTACCGCGCGGTGCGCCAAAAAGCCCTGCGCACCGGAGCCTCGAAAGTTTTTGTTGAAGACCTGCGCGAGGAATTCATCACCGGTTATCTTTGGAAGGCTCTTCAAGCCGGAGCCATTTACGAAGGGAAATATTTACTGGGAACGTCACTGGCGCGCCCGGTGCTGGCCAAGGCGCAGGTTGAGGTGGCGCTAAAGACGGGTGCCGATGCCCTGGCGCATGGGTGCACGGGAAAGGGAAATGACCAGGTGCGCTTTGAGATGGGCTACAAGGCTCTGGCACCGCACTTGAAGGTGATTGCGCCCTGGCGCGAATGGTCCATTAAATCGCGCCAGGATGCTCTGGACTACGCTCGCCGGCACCACGTTCCCGTTCCCGTCACCAAGAAGGATCTCTACAGCCGCGATGAGAATATCTGGCACCTGAGTCACGAGGGCGGGCCGCTGGAAACGAAGCTGGGCGATCCGCCAGAAGACGCCTGGAAGCTTTCGGTGAGCCCGATGAAGGCTCCGAACCGCGAGACCCGCGTAATCATTGGATTTGAGGGCGGAGTCCCGGTCTCCGTGGACGGAAAGAGATTGAGCGGCGTGAAGCTGATCGGAAAGCTCAATGGAATGGCAGGCGCCAATGGGATCGGCCGCATCGACTTCGTTGAGAACCGGCTGGTGGGGATGAAGTCTCATGGCGCTTATGAGACGCCGGGCGGGACTCTGTTGCAGGTGGCTCATCGTGAGCTGGAGGCGCTGTGCCTGGACCGCGAAACGTCGCATTACAAGCAGCAAGTGGCGCTGCGCTATGCGGAGCTGGTCTATTACGGCCAGTGGTTCACGCCGCTGCGCGAGGCGCTGGACGGTTTTGTGG
>JBOGKI010000216.1:0-7569 GCA_050745605.1 Terriglobia bacterium
GCGCTCTACGAGCGCCAAAAGACTGGCGGTCCCCGCCTTCCGGCGGGCCAAGCTCCGACGGCGACTACAACCTTTGGTAGCACTATAATTCGTGATCCTCAGTAGGTTAAGACGATGTGGCCGACTGAGGTCTACGGTTGGGCAGACACGTCCGAGACATACAAAGCGGGCTCTTGCGCAGAATTTGTGGGTTGTCTTTTTCCTCTGAAGTAAAGCAGCCGACGGCAAACAAGAGCTCACAGGGCGCGCGCCGCAAAAAGCGCGGCTGAGATGAGAAGAAATCCGAGGGGAAATAGCTGGTCTTCGTGGGTTGGGTTAGTCTGTGGTTGGACCAAGCAGACAAACCATCCGAAAGGAGGCCAGCTATCCAACTCGAAGTTAAAACGATTCTGAACCGAATTCAACCCTATGTCGGGTTTGTTTACCAGGAGGTTCGGTTTTGTGGTCGGACAGCGGGCAGGCGTTCATGGGGAGCCCCAGGCCGGGCCGCGCTGACCTGCCAACTTTGAGGCTTTGCTCTTACTGCTTGCCTTTGCTTGACTCTGCCCAGGCCGCGTGCTAGGCTCCCAGTTGCATCCGGGAATGAACTGCCAGTTAGAGTGTTTTCGCCCCACCCTGATGCCGCATCAAGCCAAATAGGGTGGTTTTTTCACGGTTGCGATTCTTGAAGTCAAGAGCCGGAACACAACGAGGGATGGCAGATGGTGAAATTGCTGATCCACCTGCTCGACGACCTATCCGCGGATTTGCTGGTCCTGAGCGGGCTGGTAACCCTCGCCGTGGCCATTATCGGCAACGTCAGCGATAAGGCGGATCCCAGTCAGGGCCGGCGCTTGATGTTGAGTCTTATCGGTTGCTTATTCGTTGCCCTTGGCTTCCTGGTTCACTCGAATCATGAGCTTACAGCCTCGGCGGACGCATCGAATTCACCTGCACCTTACAGCGCAAGTGCTGCGGCGCTCGATCCGGCCTCTGCCACTTTTTCACCTTCCGCTGTAGACAAATATCTCGGCAGACCCAGCGACCTGCCCGCCTATTTTGGCCAGATGCAGGTCACGGTTGCCGCTTTTCTTGGGACCTGGACGAACCTGGGAGAAGCAGGGCACAACCAAATCCACAGAATCCGTATTGTCGCCGACGGCGATCACCTTCTAGTTCATGGCTGGGGAATGTGCGAACCCGTGGACTGCGATTGGGGTGAGCAGCCGGCAGTTCTGAACCATGAAACCGCCCGCGTAACCTTTAAGATGGGCAGCCCCGCCTGGCAGTTTACGCTCGTCCCTATGCCGTCTGGCGAGCTGCAGATCGAGGTGGTTTGGGAAACAGCAGGAAGACCTAATCATCACCACGCCGAGAACTTGTTCGCAAAATCCAACTAAGCCAACCTCATCTTTATGAAATTTGAATCCCAGCTCGTTCGTAACTAAAGGTGTGGCCACCGGAGCTTGTATCTCTGCCCGCCTCGCCATTGCTACGGAAGTTTTTCCATCAAAGAGCGCGGGACTCCGCCTCCTGTTGGCAGGGCAGCGGATTGATCTTGGCCGCGCCTTTCGTTAATATCGGCTATCGAGACCTATGACCACAACCCCTGGAAATTCTGCTGTGGTCGAAGCGCAGGCGATCAGGAAGCACTATGGACCCGTGGAGGCGCTGCGCGGGATCAGCTTTGAAATAGAGAAGGGTGAAGTTTTCGGGCTGCTCGGTCCGAACGGCGCCGGCAAGACAACCACCATTGAAATCCTTGAAGGGCTGCGCGAGGCCGATGGAGGCACGGTTCGCGTCTGCGGCTTGGACCCGTTTCGCCAAAGCCGGGATTTAAAGCAGAGGATTGGAGCGCAGTTGCAGGCAACGGTCCTTCCCGACAAGATCCGGGTGGAAGAAGCGTTGCGCCTTTATGGCGGATTTTACCGGCGGTCCGTGCCAGCGGAAAAACTCCTTGACCAATTCGGGCTTACCGAAAAGCGCCGCGCGCTGTACGAAACACTCTCCGGCGGTCAGAAACAGCGCCTCGCCTTGGCCTTGGCGATGGTCAACGATCCGGAACTGGTGCTGCTGGACGAGCCGACGGTGGGCCTGGATGCCACGGTCCGCCGGGAGATTTACGCGCTGGTGGAACGTCTGCACAGCGAAGGCCGTACTTTGCTCCTCACCACCCATTATATTGAGGAAGCGGAGCGGCTCTGCGACCGCGTGGCAATTGTGGACCACGGGCTGATCGCGGCCATCGGCACGCCGCGCGAGTTGATCGACAAATCGGGGCAGGGCGCACATGTGGAGGTGAAACTCTCCCGCCCGGTGAGCGTCGAGCGGCTGAAGCAACTGCAAGGCGTTCATGAGTGTGAGGAAACCGGCGGCGGCTACCTGATCCATGCCGAGCCCATGGCGAAAGCGGTGGTGGCGCTCGTCCTCTTTCTGGAATCCGAAGGCAACGAGCTGCTCGACCTGCACATTGCTCAGCCCAGCCTGGAAGATGTGTTCGTCAAAATGACCGGGCGGAAGATTTCCGGAGAGGATACGCAGGCGTAGCGCGGCCGTCCCGGCCGCAAAGCCTGGAAACTCATGGGGTGGAATTTGGTTGAATCGCAGGCGAAAGCGATACACTGCGACACCCGTGACCGCCGGCCACCGCACAGAAACGTTTGAGACGAGGTTTTATGGCAGCCCTCAGCATCGCGTGGAGTAACATTCTGCTGGTGACGCGCACCCGGACGGCGCTCTTTTTCACTTTTATCTTCCCGCTGATTTTCCTCTTCGGATACGCAGGAATCTTCGCCGGCGGCAATCCCACCACCGTCGCCTATTTCTTTGGCCCGGTGGTGGTGTTGCAGGTGATGGGCAGCGCCTTCTGGGGACTGGGCCTGCAATCCGTGACGCAACGGGAGCGTGGAAGTCTGCGCCGGTTCCGCCTTGCCCCCATCGGCCCGGCCGACATGGTGATGAGCAGCCTTCTTTCCAATTATCTGCTGCTTTTGCCGACGGTCGCTCTGCTCTTGTTCTGCGCCATGGTCTTCTTCCACATGCCTCTTACCATCAGCATTATCGACTTGCTGATCCTGGTCACGATCGGATCATTTACCTTCGCGGGATTTGGATTGACCATCGGCAGTGTCGCCAATACCATGCAGGAAGCTCAGGTCTATAACAACGTGGTCTGGTTTCCCTTGCTTTTCCTTTCGGGCGCCACGATTCCGCTTCCCGTTCTTCCCCATTGGCTTCAACAGGTGGCCGCGTTCCTGCCGGCCACTTATCTGGTAGACGCCTTCCAGGGCGTCATGTCCACTTCCGAGCCGCTGCGGGCTTATTGGCCGGAGCTGCTGGCGCTGATTATTTCCGGGATGTTCGGACTGATGTTTGCCTGGAAACTCTTCCGATGGGAAAAGGAGGAGCGCATCCCGCGTTCCAACAAATTCCTGGCGGCCACTTTCATCGTGCCGTTCCTCATTATCGGCGCCTGGATGAATGCCCGAGGCAATATTTCCTCGTCCTTTCAGAAGTCCTACGACCTCATGACCAAATCCGCAGCGCCTTCAAAGTCCGCGGCTTCTCCCAGTCCTTCCATGACGTCTCTGAGCCAACCCTGCGCCATCGAACACGTCCGGATCTTCGATGGAGAGCGGATCATCGCTGCGGACACCGTGCTTGTGAAGGATGGCAAGATCAGCGCCGTGGGCAAGAATCTTTCCGTGCCCAAAGGATTTCACATCATCGACGGCACGGGAGACACGCTGCTCCCCGGGTTGCTTGATGCCCACGTTCACGTTTTCAATAAAGGCGCCTTGCGCCAGGAGATGGCCTTTGGCGTCACCACCGTGCTGGATATGTTCACGGATTATCACTTTGCAGACCAGATCAAGAAGGAAGAAGCGGACGGAAAGGATCTGCACCTGGCGGACATGCGGTCGGCCGGAACTCTGGTGACGGCCCCGCACGGCCACGGCACGGAGTACGGCCTCAAGATTCCCACCATCACGTCGCCAGACCAGGCTCAAGCTTTTGTGGATGCCCGCATCGCCGAGGGTTCCGACTACATCAAGATCATCTACGACGACGGCAGCACTTACGGCATGCACATTCCCACCATCAGCAAAGCCACCATGGCCGCCGTGGTGCGCGCCGCCCACCAACGAGGCAAAATCGCTGTCGCCCACATCGGCTCCTATCAAGGCGCTCGCGATGCTATCGATGCCGGAGTGGATGGATTGGCGCATCTTTTCGTGGATCGCGCGCCCGATCCCGGTTTCGGCAAGTTTGTTGCCGCCCATCACGCCTACGTCACGCCCACGCTCACCGTTCTGGCCAGCATCTGCGGAACGAAAGACGGCGCGACGCTGGCTGCCGATCCCAGAATCTCTGATTATTTGCCGGATTCCGCCCTGAGCAGCCTCAAGGCCGTCTTTCCTCGCCGGCCGGGCGAGCATACCGACTTCGATGCGGCGGATCAGGCGATCCAGCAGCTTAAGGCGGCCGGAGTTCCGCTTCTGGCAGGCACGGATTCCGGGAATCCCGGCACCACCTACGGTGCGAGCCTTCACGAAGAATTAGCTTTGCTGGTGAAAGCCGGCTTGACTCCTTCGGAGGCGCTGTCCGCCGCGACTGCCGTTCCGGCACGCATCTATCATCTGAACGACCGGGGCCGTATCGCGCCGGGTCTTCTTGCCGACCTTCTGCTGGTGAAGGGCGATCCGTCGGAAGACGTTGCATCAACTCGCAACATCGTAGCGATCTGGAAGGATGGAATTCCCTTTGATCGGGCTTCTTACCGCGCGGACATTGAGAAACAGAAAACAGCCGCCGCGGGTCACGCATCGCCGACCGGCTCGGCATCCGGACTGGTAAGTGATTTCGATGATGGTAAAGCGAGTGCCCGCTTCGGCGTGGGCTGGCAAATCTCAACGGACTCGATCATGGGCGGAAAGTCTTCCGCGCAGATGAAGGTGGTAAGCGGCGGAGCGCAAGGCAGCGCGGGCAGCCTGCTGGTCACGGGGGAAATCGCGCCGGGCGCTCCCTATCCCTGGGCGGGTGCTATGTTCATGCCGGGTTCCACGCCGTTTGGTCCGGCCAATCTCTCTTCCAAAAAGGAGATCAGCTTCTGGGCAAAGGGCGATGGCAAAACCTATCGCATCATGCTGTTCACCGCCAACGGCAGTCCGATCCCTGGAATCCAGAATTTCGTGGCCGGGTCGGATTGGAAACTTTACACCTTTCCGCTGGTGTCGTTTGTCGGCAGTGATCCGCACCGACTGGCCGGAGTGCTGTTTTCCGGCGGGCCGGCGCCCGGAAAATTCCAGTTTCAGATCGACGATGTGCGGTTCAATTGACAGCATTTTCCTACAGCCGTAAACTTTCCCGCATGCTGACCCTGGCGCACGTAGGAGCTTGGCGGGGCGCCATCCACAGCTCAGAGGTATGGCTTTTTACGTTTGTGCTTGCCATCGCCTTTCCCGTCGCTGATTATCTGCTTTACTTTCGTCTTAAGTCCAAATTGAAACTCTATGCTTGGAACATCTGCGCCGAGTGGGCGCTTGTGGCGGCTTGCGTGTGGGTGATCCACTCGAAAGGTTTCAGGCTCGCTGATCTCGGAGAGCGTCTGGGAAGTCCGACGCGGACGCTTGTGGTCTCGGGATTGTTGATTGCGATTTTTGCGGCGCTAACCCTGGCCAGCAAGAAACAAACCCGCAAAGCGAGCGTGGCCCAATTGAGCAAAGCAGTAGGCCGGGCCAAGCGTATACTTCCTCTGAACGGAACTGACCGGGCGGTGTTTGTTGCCGTAGCTTTGACCGCTGGCGTCTGCGAAGAGTTTCTCTATCGCGGGTGGCTTCTCAATCTGATCGGGTACGCTCTCGGCTCAGTGTGGGCGGGTTTGGTGCTTTCGTCGATCGTGTTCGGGGCCGCACATGCTTATCAAGGCCGCAGTGCGATCATAGGCGCGAGCGTGCTTGGAATCGTGTTTGGCGCGGTGTTTATCCTGTCTGGCAGCTTGCTTCCAGGACAGATTCTTCACGCGGCAATCGACCTGAAGAATGAACTCGCTCTCGGGAAAATCGCCAGCCGGTTGGACATGAAACCAGCCGGTACACCATCCCTTTCATCGTAAGGGCGTTCGATAGCCCCCGGCTCATTTGTCTTGCTCGTGAGGCCAAGTACACAGCAGTTACAAGCTTGAGATGGAATGGGCCTTCACTCGAAACGCGCGGAGTGCCATGGCTCGCTCCTAAAGTTATGAAGCGCCTTGACCGCCCGTCGGAGGCCCAAACGCTGAAGCCACGCCGCTATGTCTGTGCTGAGAAATCTTGTCTTAGCGAACCGCACTTGACACGCCAAAGCCGTTCCATTAGCTTGAGCGATTGAGTTTTCAATCCAGAATGGGCCATGTCAGCCCGCTGCCAGTGTGTCGAGGGACAACGCCGGACTCTTCGGGAAAGCGCCAGGGGGAACTTCCAGCAGGCATATCAAACTATGCCCACTCAGAGGAAAGCGGACGAAGTGGCAGAGCATTTTACTCTCGGTATCGACTACGGCACGGAATCGGGCCGGGTAATTGTGGTGCGGGTTTCGAATGGAGAGATCTTCGGCTCGGCGATCGTTCCCTACACCGATGGTGTGATTGATGAGAAGCTGCCCGGCGGCCGAAGGCTTGAGCCGGATTGGGCGCTGCAGAACCCGCGCGACTATCTGCGCGTCGTCAAACTGGGCGTCCCGAAGGCGTTGAAAGCGGCTGGAGTCAAGCCCGAATCGATCATTGGGATCGGCACGGACTTCACAGCGTCCACGCCGCTCCCGACCAAGCGCGATGGCACTCCACTCAGCATGATCTCCCGCTACGCCAAGCAGCCTCATGCCTGGGTGAAGCTTTGGAAGCATCACGCTGCCCAGCCGGAGGCGAACCGCATCAACCAGGTTGGCAGGGAGCGCCATGAGGAGTTCATCCGCACTTACGGCGGCCGCTACTCCTCCGAATGGTTCTTTTCAAAGCTTCTCCAGATTCTCGACGAGGCGCCGAAGATCTATGACGCTACGGACCGCTTTATCGAAGCCGCAGACTGGATTGTCTGGCAATTGACCGGCCAAGAGAAGCGCAACATCTGCACGGCAGGTTACAAGGCGATGTGGGTGAAGGGGCAGGGCTTCCCTCCCCGCGAGTTTTTCCGCGCTCTCGATCCTCGCATGGAGAACGTGATTGAAGAGAAAGTGGGCGAAACATTTTACCCGCTAGGCGGCCGGGCCGGTGGGCTGACGCCGGAATGGGGTCGCAAGACCGGCCTCGTCGCCGGAACTCCGGTATCCATCGGCAACGTGGATGCTCACGTCGCCGCACCGGCCTGCTGCGTGGTGGAACCTGGCGCCCTGGTAATGATCATGGGCACTTCGATCTGTCACATTCTGCTGGGGCCGGAGCGGCGCGAAGTGGAAGGCATGTGCGGCACGGTGGAGGATGGAGTGGTCCCGGGCCTGTGGGGGTTCGAAGCCGGGCAATCCGCGGTGGGCGATATCTTTGCCTGGTTCTTTGAGCACAGCGTTCCAGAACCCTATGCACGTGAAGCACGGCGGCAGAAGGCTCCCGTCGCAGCC
>JBOGKI010000217.1:0-7548 GCA_050745605.1 Terriglobia bacterium
GGCTTGCAGCCCGAAGTGCTGGAGCAGGATATTTACACCACCGGTTTCTTTCGGAGCAAAGCCCGAAACATCGTTGCGACGTCGAAGAAAATTGTTCAGGAATTCGGCGGTAAGGTGCCGAGGACCATGGAGGAACTGCTGACCCTTGCCGGGGTCGCGCGCAAAACCGCCAACGTGGTTCTGGGAACGGCCTATGGTATTGCAAGCGGAATTGTTGTCGATACTCACGTGCTCCACGTCGCCACGCGGCGATTAAGGCTCTCCCAAGAAAAAAAGCCGGAAAAAACCGAGCAGGATCTCCTCAAGGTAGTCCCCCGCGGCCGGTGGATTCGATTCAGCTACCAACTGACGTGGTTCGGACGAGAGATTTGCCTTGCTCGGAACCCTCGCTGCGCCGAATGCCCCCTCGAGCCTATCTGCGATTCACCGGAAAAAACAATATGATTGCCCGCTCGGCTCAGAGTCCGTAATCCATCTTCTCTGTACTTATCCTGACTGTCGAAGACGAAACGGAAGCTGCCTGGCGGCGAAGGCAGTGAGCGACCGCGCTCGCAATTCGCCCCGGCGTGCTTCGCGGTAGAATGCAATGATCCGCATAATCGCGGAAGAGCGCCCTCACATCTTCGGTCACGGGATCACTGCCTTGTATGAGCGCCAGCTCAGCATCGGAAGGAACTTTTTGGAGAAGGCGCCAGAGCTCGCGACCATTCGTGTCTGGAAGATGGTCGCTCAGAAGAATCACATCAAACCTTTTCGAGCCGAGCGGCCTCAGTGCCTCCCTTCCACCCCAGGCAGTCGTCGCGTCGTATCCTTCATCCCCCAACAGAACCTTCAAGCGGGTGAGTAAATCATGATCGCAATCGATGAGCAGAATTCGACGTTGTTCAGCATCCTCCATGCTCTCACCTCCGGAAAATCATCTGGGATAGAAGGCGTCTCAACCGCGTGCTGGCAGAATATTCACGATTCAAATCCAGCGCGACCGCTGTCCAGCCTCACAGGCTCAGCACGGGGCAGACGGAGTCCCGAACGAGGGCATAGGTCAGGTCCCTCAAGCGCCCTATCGCGCCCGATTCCGGACTCCGCCCGATCACCAGCAGGTCAATCTGCAACCTTTTGGTGCTGTCGATGGTGGCCTGCTTGATCCCTCCCACAGCGATGCGGACCTCGGCGTGCGTTGCGGCCGAACGTTGCGGCTCATCAATGCGCCGGCGCGCTTCCTGCACTTCGACCGAATGCACATGCCGGGCTTCATCAAACAGCACGGGCACATCGGAATCATTACCCGGGATGATGTGAATGATCGAGAGGTGGGCATGTACGGAGCCGGCGAGCTGGCCGGCATAGCGAAGCACCCTGAGCCCTTCCGCATCAAGACGAATAGGGCATGCAATCTCACGATGCCCGGCCGTCCTGTGCGCCATGGCTTCAGAGTGCTGCAGGGTCAGGACCGGGCAGTCTGCGTCATTCAACACTTTCGCCACCGTCGAGCCCAACAGCGTCCGCCGGAACAGGCATCCGGAGTGCGTCGGCATCGCGATCAGGTCGAATTGCTGCTCCCGGGCAACTGCTGCGATCCGGGTTGCGGTGTCTCCCGATAGCAGAAGCCTGGAATGCTTTTCAACAGGAAGCTCAGACTTGAGGAACGAGTCGAGGCGTTGCTGGGCAAGACTCCGGTGATCAGCCTCAACTTGCGGGTACGGACGGACGTAGAGCTCAAATGCACTGAAGTGGAAAGGCTCGATCACATGAAGCAGAGTGAGCCGGGCGGAGTGGAGGTCGGCAACTCTCCTGATGAATGGCGTGGCAGTGACACAGGCAGGCGAGAAATCTACAGGAAAGAGGATTTTTTGAATGATGACCACCGAGGCGCCTTCTCAAACTAAACGTGGCTCAGACGGCAGACTTGTCTTGGCTGAGATTCCCGCCCCGCTACTGCCCCCTCGAGCCTATTTGCGGCTGGCCGGACAAGACTGTGTGAAGAGGTTGTTAGGCGTATCGGGTCTGATGTACCTTCACTTGCCGCCGTGATCGCAATTAACCGGCGAGCGCCATTGCCTGTTGAATGATATGCTCCGCCGAAATCCCGTAGCGGTCGAGCAGTTCGGCAGGCTTACCGCTGTGGGGGATTTCATTGATGGCCAGTTTGTGCACTTCAACGCGCTCACACGCCAGGGCTTCGAGGACGGCGTCGCCTACGCCTCCGCGCCCATAGTGATCTTCCACTGTAATGACTCTGCCTTCTACGGCCTGGGCGGCCTCTATCAGCGCCGCCTGATCAATCGGCCGGACGCTGAAGAGGTCGATCACACGCGCGCGAACATTCTGCTTCCACAGCTCGTCGTGAGCCTGGAGCGCTTCGTGGACGGTCACGCCCGCAGCAACAATAAGAACACGGTCCTCCGGGCTTTTTCGCAACACCTTGCATTTTCCGATTGCAAAGCGTTCTTCGCTCGGATGGAGAACCGGCGAGTTGGGACGGCCAAGCCTGAGGTAAGAAGGCCCCTCGTGTGCTGCCAGCAACTCCGTTGCACGCCAGGCGCTCGTCGCGTCCGACGGGTAGAGCACGGTAAACCCCGGCTGGGCTGTCATCATCGCAAGATCTTCGAGACCCATCTGCGAAGGTCCGTCTTCACCGATCGACACGCCCGCATGGGTGCCCGCCAGTTTGATATTCAGGCCGCTGATCGCGGCCATGCGGATAAAGTCGTAGGCGCGAGAAAAGAAACAGGCGAAGGTGGCGGCAAAGGGAATCTTGCCGCGCGATGCCAGGCCCATAGCAACACCCAGCATATTCTGCTCCGCGATATAACACTCAAAGAACCGTTCCGGCGCCACCTTGGCGAATTCTTCGGTGTAGGTTGAATTGTTGACGTCACCATCGAGCACCACGATTCTGGAATCAACGGGCGCCAATGCCGCAAGCGCATCGCCAAAGCCCTTCCGAGTGGCCACGACCGGGCCTCCTGGCACATAGTTCGGCAGCGCTATCCGGGCACCCGCGTGTCGGGCGGAGGGCGCAGCTTGCGAACGATGGTTTTCAGGCGGAAGATTCGGTTTCCAGTTTGGTATGGCGGACTTGATCTGGCGCTCAAGCGATCCAATAACCTCCTGCGCGGTACTGCGATCGAGCGGGCGGCCGTGATAGCCTTCCTTGTCCTCGATACCTGGAAATCCCCGTCCTTTTATGGTACGAGCCAGAACAACGGTAGGCTGCCCTGCCGTGTGCCTAAATTGCTCATACGCATGGAGCAACTCGGATACGTTGTGGCCATCAACCATCAATGCCTGCCACCCTTGCGCCTCCCAGCGCTTCCGGTGCGCTTCAAGGTCGTGTCCCCACAGGGTTGGCTGGCTCTGACCCAGGCGATTGATATCCACCGTGACGCAAAGATTATCTAATTGATGCGCGGCCGCCATCTGCGCCGCTTCCCAAACCGCGCCTTCCGCCGTTTCCCCATCACCGACGAGGGCAAAAATCCGCTGCTCTTGCCGCTCGAGCGTCTTCGCATTGAGTGCCATTCCCACAGCAGCAGACAGTCCCTGACCGAGCGAGCCCGTCGCCACATCGACAAATGGCAGCTCCGGAGTAGGATGACCTTCGAGGTCTGAATCGAGCCGCCGTAATGTAAGCAGGTGTTTTACTGGGAACAAGCCCGCCTCTGCCCACGCCGCATAAAGGATCGGCGCTGCGTGGCCTTTGGAGAGGACAAAGAGATCGTTGTTGGGATTCTTAGGATTGGCAGGATCATACCGTATCACTGAGAAAAACAGCACAGCCATGATCTCGGCAGCCGAGGCGCAGCTTGTGGGATGTCCGCTGCCCGCCTCGGTGGTGGCGCGGATCGAATCAATCCGCAGCCGCGCCGCCATGCTTTCCAGAAACTCAACTTGAGGCGTCTTCTGTTCCGTTGCTTGCATGTCTGCCTCCAATGGTTTAGGTTGCGCTTGAGGCACTGGTGGGTTCCCCGGCACAGTTCGCCGACCACGGCCGGGAACGAGCAATCTCCACTGAACAAGGAGCGTCACGAGCCTCCTCTTCGGATACGCTTGTGGTCCAGAAGTGCCTGATCCCTTTTCGCTCCTGGGAACCGAGCATGATCAGGTCCGCGCGCCATACCTTTGCTTCTTCAAGAATGACCGCGCGCACGTCGCCTTCTTCGATTGAAGAATTTACCGAGAAGCCAGCGGCGCGAAGTTTTTCGGCAGCGCGCTCCAATAATTCCTTGGCAAACGCCTGCTGCTTCATCCGCGCGGCGGAGAAGTTGGGAAAATCATGACCTCCCATCCGCTTTGCCAGCCTTTCAGGGTAAGAATCCACGACATGAAGCAGGCGTACCTGTGTTCCCTTCGGCTTCGCCTGGTCGATCACCAAGCTCATCGCCGCTTCTGAAGCAGCTGAATCGTCGATTGCAAGCAGGATCTTCATGATGTGATACCTCCCGGGCAATCTGCCCACGTCCGAGCAAGAAGGCTTGGGCCTCTCACGGACTCGGTTTGAGTTTTTGGTAATGTTGGCGCTGGGATCTGAATAATCACCTTGCACGAGGCGTGGTGTGCCACATGCCGCATTGTGGACCCCAGAAGAAACTCGCTCAGTTCATGCCGGCGGCGATGGCCGAGAACCAACAAATCAACCGCTCGTTCCTTCACTTCTGCAATAATCACTTCGCCGGCATTACGCGCGCGAACCAGATTTGTGGAAAACCCTCCCGGAACTTTTCCGGTTGCGACCCTGGTCGCTTCTGCAAGGATTTCCTTTCCTTCTTCGTCTATTCCTTCATCCTTGGCCTCCAGCGGTGTTGCCGGAGGAATTTGGACCACGTGAAGCGCAATCACTTCCCCACCCATTCCAGCAGCCAGTTGACACGCCAGCTTGGTTAATCCTTCTACTGACGCTCTGTCTCGAAGTGCTACCATCACCTTAGCCTTCACCATAGAGCCACCCAGTCCCTCGAACGAACTCACTTGCATACCAACAATTGCCACTTAGCATTAAGAGCAAGCACTCTTCCAAAGCCAACTCTGCACCATGGATGTCTTGTAACACGTCTCTCATGAAGGGGATCGCGGTGCAATGCCTGTATGCTCCTTTGGAGAGAAGGGAGGGCAGTGGTCCAGATTCCACAACCCATAATCGACGCTTTTGACGAAATATCGACGCTCGCATATTGGTTTGTGCCGGAAATTCATGTCCAGTCGTCCCGGTCTGCACATTGGGCCTGGCCTATACGAGAACGCCAAGCGCAAGATCCGGGGTGCAATATTTCAAAGGGAAGAGAGACGGTTCAAACAGCTCTTGTAACCCGGCTACGTTGGCCGAACGCCGGCGGCTCCGCGAGACAGCAATTTGGAGGCAAGACTCGGCAATTTTGGCCCGCAGGTTGCTCTTCTGAGAGATTAGCTGGATGCAGGTCATAAGCAGGCAGGAACATGAAGGTCACAATCCATCCGACGCGGGGCGAAGACCGTTTACCTTTCGTGAAGATGCAGAAGTGGCCGAGGCGGTTCAGGCGGCTGTAAGGGCTTTCGACTTCCCATCAGCTCACCATTACGGCCTGCTTCTTTCATGCAACACCAGCACTCCGCTCGACGCCGGCCGAACACTTCCTTCTTACGATATCCGAGATGGCGCAGTGTTGTTCCTCACCATAACCAGTTGCTGAGTGTCTGGCAGGGCTTTTGGTCGCACCGCGCCTTTAATTTCCCAACCTTGCGCATCGATTCGAGTGAACTTGCTCCAGGTAGCACTCGGCGACGGTGATTGTGCTGTCGGCTCGATTGTTGGGAGGGCGGATGGTAGCTGTCCGGGGGACCCCGCCTTAAAAATCGCTCCCAAACCGAATGCGGTGTTTTGGCGTTTCGCGCACAGGATGCTGGGGGGCGGTGTCGCTATTTTGGCAAAAGTGCCATCAAAATGTTTTCGATTCTCATCCCTTCGTGCTTGCCGCGATAAGAATCCTTCTCGATATTTCCTTTTTTATCAGAGAGTTAGCTCTTCGCGATTGGCTGCACCTGCCTTTGGCCACGGCCTTGCTGTTACAGGTGTCGGCTGCAGGTCGAGGTTGAGTGCCATGAATTACGAGACAAGAAGGTTGGCGAGGGGCAGCACGATGGCAGTTCAAACTACCGAACGCGAGTCGGATGGAGGTGCGTGGGCAGTCAGCCTTGCGGCAAACAAGCTGGCATTCCAAGGGCGGAAAGTATCCCGTCTAGGGCTCACAGTTGGCGTCACGAAATCCCGACTCCTCCGAGCACGAAACCCAATCGCAGGTGCACTGAGGACCCGCTTGCGTGACGGCCAAACCGAGTGGGGAAAGTTGACGCTCTCACGATGCGCGGCAGTAGAAGACCGTCGTTCAAGCGGACGTTCGGACCGATCACTCAGCGAATGTTCAACGAGGAAGGCGGATTAGGAGAAAATCCATGTACACCGCAGCAGTCTGCATTGTTCTGACGGCCATCATCACACTCTTCGCCAGCGTCATCTTTGCCACAACGGTGACCGTAGTGATCGTATCGTACGGCATGAAGTGTGCTTCATCAGCCCTTCGAGCCGCTTATCGCGGGTGGATCTCAGCGATGCTTTCTGAGGCCCGACTGCTGCCTGGCCTTGCGCCGCGAAGAGCCCGTTAGGCAGGAATTACCGATCGAGTGTGTCGAAGAGATTCTTGGTTGCTGAGAGTACGGATACAACGATGCAGCCATGAAACATCGGTCCTGGAGTAAGAGTTAATGATCACCATAAGGCGAGCGTACGATTCGCAGGAAACGTCTTACGTAAAGCGATTTCTCATTGAGCGCCTTTGGCCTTGTGACCGCGCAGGCGTTGCGTTCCATTTCGAGGGTTGGCTGAGGGATCTGGCGCCCAGCCATGAGCTGCGCAATTGGTTTGGGGATGATCGTAGCAAATGGCAGGAATTCTGCAGACGATATTTTGCCGAACTGGATGCCTGTCCTGAGGCGTGGAGAATGTTACTGGAGGAGGCTCGGCACAGTGCGGTGGAGTTGCTTTATAGCTCCGACGATACAAGGTACAACAACGCCGCAGCCTTGAAGGAATACCTCGAGGCAAAGCTCGCACGGGTGGCGCAGCCGGCGTGAATTGACGCCGCGCTACTTTTAACTTTCAGCAAAGGAGTTGCAACATGAGCACAGTGGAAGGAAAGTGGCCCGTGTTTAAGGCAAAACTGGTGGGCCGCACAGAAATTGCCGAAGGGACGATGGCGTTCCGGTTTGAGCGTCCACGCGAGTGGACTTTCAAGGCCGGCCAGTTCGTGGATATTACGCTGTTCAACCCGCCGGAAACTGACGCGGAGGGCAACGTCCGGGGATTCTCAATCGCGAGTGCGCCCTACGAAGACACCATTATGGTGGCGACGCGGATGCGCAACACGGCCTGCAAGCGCGTGCTCGGGACCATGCCGCCCCAGACGGAGGTCCAGATCGAGGGGCCGTTCGGCGACCTTGCGCTTCACAATAACGCCAGGAAGCCGGCTATTCTGCTGGCAGGGGGGATTGGCATCACGCCGTTTCACAGCATTGTGC
>JBOGKI010000218.1:0-7528 GCA_050745605.1 Terriglobia bacterium
GAGTAATTGACGTCCAGAACGATTGAACTGGAAATCTGGCGCTCAAATCCGAAATTCCACTGATAAATGACGGAATCCTGAAAATTGTTATCGGCATGCTGCAGTGAGTTGTCCTCGCCCCACATCGTCAGCGGCCCATATTGTCTTCCTGGCGGCCCGACCCACCCCGTGGGAAAAGGATTTTCCGTTGTTGCATATTGCGTGGCGTTGCCATCCAGCGAAAAATTAATGGGCACCGTTGCGTTCCAGGCGGTGCCGCCATATTGCCAATTCGTCGCAAAGTTCATCCCGTAGTAGACTCCGGCGCCTCCGCGCACCACGGTGTTCGGAGCCAGGCGGTAAGCGAAGCCCAGGCGCGGGGCAAAGTTAGTGTATTGGGGGTCCGGGTGCCGCTGGCTCGGAGTCGCTAACTGGGTGGTGCCGATCAGTTCTTTGCCGGGCCAGCTACAAACGTTAAATTGGGCCATAAAGCCGGGATCGCACATTTTAGGCACCGTGATTCCGCTCTTGCCGCTGAACACACTGAATTGCTCCCGGTTATAACGCTCTTCATACGGGGTGTTCCATTCGTAACGCAAGCCCAAATTCAAGGTCAGCCGCTGAGTGGTTTTCCAATCGTCCTGGATGTAAAAGGCCGTCGCCAGGGACTTGTCGGCCACCGCAGGATACACGGTCACATAGCTGGGATCGCCCCAGCCCAGTAACATTGATGCCAGACTATTTCCTTGATTTGGACCAGGGCTGAAGACATCCTGGGCCGTGACGTCCGGGCCGTAGAACAGGTTGCCGCTGGTGTCGGACGGCTGGAAGAAATTGTCCAGGAAGATCTGGCGCTCGCCGCCAAACTTGAGGTTGTGCGCGCCGATGACCTTTGTGACCTTCGATTCAATGTCCCACTGCATGGTTCCTTCAACCGTGTTCGACGTTCCGGCGTCCGCAACCAAGCTTTGATAGTTGCTAGGCTGAATAAACGGAAAATTGTTCTCATCCATGGAGGGATTGAGGATCAGTCCCTTTGGGAAGCCCAGACTGAGCGGATCAACCGTCCGGATGACATGTTGATTCTCAAAATACCTGGCCAGCCCCAAGCGATTGACCCAAAGCGTGCTCGGTCCCAGTGTCCAATCGTCTTCCAAGGTCGCATCATGCGTGAAGATGGGACTTGTCTGGGCGCCCAGAAAGGGATCGGGCGCGGAATAGTAGGTATTGCTTTGTGCGTATTTGAACAGAAGGCGGTTGCGAACGGAAAAGTTTTGATCGATTTTCACGTCGCCTTGATAGACCGGGCTCCGCGCGACTAATTGATAGGTGTAGTTGTTGAAACCGGTGACGGGGTCTCCAGGAACATTCGGAAGGGGATACAAGTTAATGACCTTCTGCATCACCGGATCTATGTCGCCGGCAGGGATGATATTACCCGGGAAAGGCTGGCGGAGATAGTCCGTGCTTCCGCCTGAATTGAAGGGCGTCAGGCTGCACGAAACAGGATTGCCGCCGGCAACGACGGGGCAAGGGTTGAAAATCTGATTCAGCGAGCCGTCGGGATTAAAGGTCTCGGAGAAGTCCCCGTGTCTTTGCGCCATGGTCGGCACGGTGGTGACGTTGGTGAACGGCGAGTTGTTTCGTTGCCCCTGCAAATCAAAAAAGAAGAACGTTTTGTCCTTCTTGATCGGGCCGCCGAGCGAGGCGCCGTACTCGTCGAAAGCAAAACTCGCCTTGGGGATGCCCGCCATATTGGAGAAGAAGTCCTGCGCATCAAAACCCGGGCGGCCCATGTAGTACCAGCCCATGCCGTGAAACTGATTGGTTCCTGATTTCGTAACAAAGTTGACCACCGTGCCGCCATTATTCCCATACTCTGCGGAGAAGCTATTGTTCTGGATGGAGAATTCCTGCACATCCTCAATGGCCGGCTCGTAGTCCATAATGGTCACCGAGCCTTCGCCGCCCTCGGGATGCGTGGCCAGCGTGCCGTCAATCCGGAATGACGCGGTACCGTAGCGCTGCCCGTTGGACGTAAAGCTGGTGCCCCCCAAGTCTGAAATGCTCCCACCCGACACCTGAGAAATCCCCGGCGTCAAATAGATCAGGTGGTTCATGTCGATCGGCAGATTCATGATGTACTGGTTGGAGACCACGGTGCTCAACGCTCCGCTTTCCGTGTTCAGAAGCGGTGGCGCCCCGGTCACGCTGATGGTCTGCGCCACGCTTCCCACCTCCAGCTTGAAATCCAGGCTGGTTTGCTGGCCGACCTGGAGGATCACGCCGTGCCGGATCAGCGTCTTGAATCCTTGCGCCCTCACCATGATGGTGTAGGGAGCGGGCGTGAGCTTCTCGAAAACGTAGCGTCCCTGGTCATCCGTTGTCGTCGCGGTGGAAACTCCGGTTTGGACGGCCGTCGCCGTCACGCGGGCGCCGGGAATGACGGCGCCGCTCGGATCGGCCACCGTGCCACGCAGGAAGGCGGCATTAAACTCCTGAGCCTTCACGCCGGCCTGGAACGCCAGCGCCATGAATAGAGCACAAAGGGCGCTCAATCCCGTCACCGTAGATTCGTGGTTTCTCATTGGGTTCCTCCCTTCCATCTGACACGGCCCACCCCGACCTGGGTAGTTTGCGGATTACAAGAGGATTACAGTGACGCCAACGGCTGTAGCGACGGTCCGCGACCGCCGGTCTTTCGGCGCTCCCCGCTTTGCAGCGGGGCAGGCGCCGAGCGCCGCCGCAGGAGATCGGTCACGATCATTGGCAACCCTCAACAGAGCCGGCCCCTACGTGACCGTCATTGCGAAAAAGCAGTACCTGGCACCCGGCGAATCGCAAAGGAACGCAATAAAAAGCAACCTATCATCGCATGATATTCAGGCTTTCCGCCATTGTCAAGCGGAAAGTTCGTCACGGTGTAATGCCTCAGAAGGTGTGAAAAAATCGACAACGCCTGTCATCCTGAGCGAAGCGAAGGATCTAAGCTCTGGGCCGGCAATGAGAGATGAGATGCTTCGCTTCGCTCAGCATGACAGATTCGAATTTTTTCACACCTTCTCAGTCTCGGGCGCGTAGAGGCGGCTTTATGCCGCCATTTTGCGTGGCGGGGTAAACCCGCCGCACCAGTAACCAAACTGAACCACTGCCTGAGCCCGGAGCAGAAGGAAACGGGGCGCTGCCCCCGGGGGCAGCGCCGTTCCCGCGCGCCGGAAGCCTCGCGATGTGGTATCGTAATTCTTCAGCGAGCGCAGCCGGCGCCGGCCGCCTTCGGGAGATCGCAAGGAATCACAAGGAGCCTCCGGTGACCTTCCCCCGCCTCGGCCCCAGCACCGCTCCATCCATGCTCCTGGCGGGTATCGAAGGGAAAGGCATAGCCTACCCATGATGTGCGCGATCGTGATGCTGATTTTGACGCTGGCTCAAGCCCATCAGCCAGTCCACTCCCTTGTGCAGAAGGCTCAATCCGATTTTCAGGCCGGGAACTACGGGGAAGCGCGTGGGCTGCTTCTACAGGCTCTGAAGGGTGACTCTCAGAATCCCGCGTTATGGCGCTACCTGGCGCTGACCGACGCCCGGCTTAACCAGGTGGATCAGGCCATTGCCGATTTTCAAAAGGCCCTTCATCTCGAACCCAGGAACGCACAGAATTACTTTGGCTTGGGCTTGCTCGATCTGCTGAAGGGAAATTCGGGCCAGGCCCTGGCGATGTACCGAAAGGGATTGAGTTTGGATCCGGACGACCTGGCGGCCAACCAGCATTACGCTTCACTGCTCATGAGCGCCGGGAGAGATGGCGAGGCGCTTCAGCCGCTGCAGAAGTGGGCACAGATCGACTGTCGCGATCCCGCCGTGCACATCGCGCTGATTCAATGCTACGTGAAATCCAAAATGACTCAAGCGGGCGATTTGGAAATTCACAAATTCCTGGCCTTGCGGAACCTTCCCACCGCCCAGCAACTCGAGTTGGCAAAATCTTTGGAGGAGGACAAGGAGCCGAGCCTTGAAGCAGAAGTCCTCCGGCACATCACCAAGGTATCGCCCCATTCAGCGGAAGCTCACGCCATGCTGGGGGCTGAACTTGCCAACCAACATCGTTTTCCGGAGGCAGGGCAGGAGTTGTGGGATGCCGTCAAGCAGTCTCCCGATTCGCCGCAGTACTCCATGGAATTTGCCGGAACACTGCTCCTGTGGAAGCGTTATCCCGCCGCCCTCAAATTTCTGACGTTGGTCAAAGACCGCTTTGGGAAACTTCCGGAATACCAATACAAGTTGGGGCTGGCCTACTTCGGTCTTTCGGAATACCCGCAGGCGATTGCCACGCTTCAACCGCTCGCTCAACAACACCCAAATCTTGAGATGGTCCAGTACTCTCTGGGAAATTGTTATTACTCGGAAGGCGAATTCAGCAAGGCGGAACGGCATTACCAGCGGGCCATCCAACTTAACCCCCGCAATGCCCTTTTCTACGGCGCGATGGGGCAACTGCTGCGCAAGGAAAGTCCGCCTCGATTCGATGAAGCCATCCTGAATCTCGAAAAAGCTTTGCAGTTGGACCCGTCCCGCACCCAAGCCCGGTTTCGTCTTGCCCTCTGCTTCGAGGACCAACGGGAATTTGCGAAGGCGGTTCCACTGCTCCAACAAGTTGTTCGTGAACAACCCAATCTCCTGGCCGCGCACATCGCCCTGGCCAGAACCTATTACCGCTTGAAGAGAATACCCGAGGGCGACCGGGAAAAAGCCATCGTTACGCGCCTGCAGAATCAAACCCTGGGTAAATCGCCTCAATAAGACCGGTCTGGCGATTACGACACGGGCTGAATCACGATGTGGCAGACGGTCGCGATACTCAATATCCAGAAAGCAAATCGAGGGAGGTGATCTGTGAGCGGTCAAGCTGAATTCAAGAGTTGGACCCTGGCCTTCCGGCGCACCATTTGTCTGGCAGCCGTGATCGGCGCGCTGGTCGTGATCGGCCAAGCCGGTTGCCACCGGTCTTCGGCTCCTGGGGAGGTCAGTCTCGTCCCCTCCGTTGTGCAAGTTACGGTGCAACGCGGCGGACCCGTCGTGATGCGGACTCCAGCCGCCGAATTTGACATTCTGCCGTCGGGCTACGTTCAGGCGTATTTGCTCAGCGATGGACGGCGGCTGACTCTTGACGAGCCTGATGCGGATGCGCCCCCCGAATCCGTTACCGTGAATGGGAACGTGGTCGATCACTTCGATCTCGATTTCGATCACGTCAGGATTTCGCGGCCGCAAGGCAAAATCGGGTTGCGAGGCCGCCGCGTGGAGATCACAGGCCGGGCATCAGCAGGATCAACTCCGATGACCATGACGCTGGCCGTCGCGGTCTACGACAAGTTCCCGTCCGTAGCCATCACCAGCGCCGCCTTCGAGAACGCCGGAACCGACGCTGAGCACGTCGATCGCGTCGTGCATCAGCAACGCCGGTTGGACGCTTCCCTGGCCGATCCGGGCGTGCCGCCTTACCAACTCTGGTCCTTCCAAGGGTCGAGCGTGGCATGGGGAAAGAACGACGTCTTCGAAGTGTCAGATCATTTTTCCCAGGACAACCCTTTCGGAGCGCCGACGCCGGACGGCACCGGCGGCGGAATCCCCGTCGTGGCCTTCTGGACGAACGCCATGGGAGAGGCCGTTGGCCACATCGAACCGCTGCCGTTGACGCTGTCTCTTCCCGTAAAAGTTGCGCCGGACCAGCGCATTGACGCATCCCTCGAACTGGACCCGAATGCCACGCTCTCGCCGGGTGAAGTTTTCTCGACGCCGCGCAGTTTCATCGCGGTTTACCACGGTGACTTCTACAAGCCGCTGCGTCTTTATTCCTCGATTCTTCAACGCCAAGGTTGGACACTGCCGAAACCCAACGCGCAGGACTATCAGGTGAGCTGGTGCGGTTGGGGATATGAGGCGAACGTCACGCCCGCCCAGATGATTGGAACCATTCCCAAGCTCAAGGAATTCCATATCCGGTGGGCGACTCTGGACGACCGGTGGTTCAACAATTACGGGGATTGGAACCCGCGACCGGACACGTTCCCCGGCGACTCCATGCAGAAGCTGGTCCAGACTTTCCACCAGCAGGGCATCTCCGTGCAGATTTGGTGGCTGCCTCTTGCCGTGGAGGATGGCCGCGGCCGCTATGAGTCGCACCCGTATGGGATCGCCAACGTCGTGAAGGAACATCCGGACTGGCTGATCCTCGATAAGGATGGCAAGCCCGCCCGCATGGCGCGCGGCTTAGCGGCGCTCGACCCTTCCTTGCCCCAAGTCCAGGAATATTACCGTCAATTGACCAAAAAATTTATCCAGCAGTGGGGCTTTGACGGCAGCAAGCTGGACAACGCCTACAGCGTGCCGCCTTGCTACAATCCTAAGCACCACCATAAGTCGCCGCAGGATTCCGTGAACGCCGTCGGCAAGGTTTATCAGGCGATTTTTGAAACGACGCGCGAGTTGAAGCCGCAAAGCGTCACGCAGATTTGCTCGTGCGGCACCACGCCCAACTTGGCTTGGCTGCCCTACCTCGATCAAGCGGTCACGGCGGACCCGGTGGGCTCGGTCCAGGTTCGGCGCCGCATCAAGATTTATAAGGCGCTGCTGGGACCCGCCGCCGCGGTCTACGGCGATCATGTGGAACTGACGGCCATCCGCAACGCCAACAATGGGGACGAGATCGATTACGGCAAAGATTTCGCATCAACCCTCGGTCCGGGTGGCGTGCTGGGTACGAAGTTTGTGTGGCCTGATCCGGGTCCGCACTTCAAGACGGTTTACCTGACGCCGCAAAAAGAAGCGCATTGGAAAAAGTGGATCGGCCTCTACAACTCCAAGATGCTCTCCGATGGCACGTTCCTTGACCTCTATGTTTACGGCTACGACGTTCCCGAAGGCTATGCCATCGAGAAGGGCGGAAGTATGTACTACGCATTTTATTCTCCGGCGCCGGACAGGCCCTGGAAGGGCGATGTTGAGCTGCGTGGACTCACCTCCCGTGGTTACCACGTGGTGGATTATGAAAATGGCAAGGACTACGGCACGGTTCAGGGACCCCAGGCCAAAGTTCCGGTCGATTTCACTCATCACCTGCTGCTGGAGGCCAGGCCGGAGTGAGAGTTGGCGGCAAACGCCGCCGCCCGCGGCCGGCGCAGAGTTTGGATGGAGGGTGGCGACAACATCGATCGTTATGTCGTCGCCATGATGGCGGACTGGGCGCGGAGCTTCAGTTCTGCAATTCGCGACCGGGGAAGGCGCGCCAGCCAGGCCGAGAGCAGAGAGCAGTGATCTCTAACTCATCCAGCCCTCGCCCTCCGGGAGAGGGTGGCCGAAGGCCGGGTGAGGGGCAGAACCGGAGCCGCGCATCTCATGTGACTGTGACGCGCATTTCAGTCGCCAATCGCCACTTGCGGCGGCCCACGCTATTTCCTTGATTTTCGCGTGACAGGAGCGTAGTATCGTTTTGTTGGTTCGCTGTCAATCGGAGTCGTCCGGCCGCACTTGCTCCCCCCTCGCTCGGCCCCTAGGA
>JBOGKI010000219.1:0-7526 GCA_050745605.1 Terriglobia bacterium
CTGTGTAGCTGCTGAAGTCCGGAGGGAACGAAAGGAGGCTTCGATTGAACGCAGGGTTCGGGTGCTCTGCTGGTTTGAATCAGAGGATAAGTGCGTGGCAGGAACCGGCAAATTGATGATACCCATTAGAGCCCCGAGTTGTGGCACCCGGAGGAAACCGATGGAGTCCGTCATGCAACCTTGAAGTGGCCCAAGGATCCAGGCGTATTTGCCCCCGCGTCATCCCCGAAGCATTTAAGGGGTCTTATCAGTATATCAATGTTATCGTAATAGGCAACTACTTTGACGGGTTGGTCGCGGGTCAGTTTCGCTTTGCAGCGGCGGTGTCCCCACCGTGGCCATTGATTTTATGCACTTTCGGCGCTGGGGACAGCGCCGTTATACCAAACTGGACCACTACCGCCGGGCTCATCGTGGGTCAGGTTAGCGGCGGGGTTTACCCGCCTTGACGAGGCCGGAGCCTTCGTGGATGGTAAGGATCTGGTTGGCGGGAATGTTGCGGAAAGTCTCGATCTTTTGCGTGGTGGGCCATTTTACCTCGATCAGATCCACGGTCTTCGCCGGGCCCAGTCCGAAGTGCAGTCGAAGGTCGCTCTGGGACATAACGCTGGTGCCGCTGTGAACTTCGTTCATCTGCCGGTGTTTTCCGGTGGTCACGTAAGCCCGGGCGCCGATGGCCGTGCGGTTGCACTGGACGCCGACGAGCTTGAGCTTGATCCAGTTATTCCGATTGCCGCCTTGGTTGCGCAGAAGCGATGGCGGATCGTTCATATTCAAAACCAGCATGTCGATGTCGCCGTCGTTGTCGTAGTCACCGAACGCGCAGCCGCGGCTTGAAAATTTTTCCGCGACGCCGGGCCCGAGCTCCTTCGAAACATCCTTGAACTTGCCGTTGCCCAGGTTGTGATACATAATGCGCGGCATCTTGAACGTCTGGTCCAGATGGTAGTTGTCGATTTCCGGATAAACGTGGCCATTGACCTGGAAGATGTCAGCCCAGCCGTCGTTGTCATAGTCCAAAAAGCCGCAACCCCAGGCCACGTATTGCGTATTCACACCGACGCCCGAAACAAACGTGACGTCGGTGAAGGTGCCGTCGCCATTGTTGTGGTAGAGGTCGCACGTATCGTCGGCGAAATTGGTCTTGAAAATGTCAAAGTAGCCGTCGCAGTCGTAGTCGCCCACGCCCACGCCCATGCCGGCCTGCTCCTGCCCATCTTCGTTGTAGGCGCATCCGGCCATCACGGCGACGTCCGTGAAAGTGCCGTTCTTATTATTGTGGAACAGGATGCTGGGCTCGGAATCCACGGCCACGTAAATGTCCGGCCATCCGTCGTTGTCAAAATCATAGGCGACGGCAGTGATAGAATAGCGCGGACCGGGCTTCAGGATGCCGGCCTTTTCGGAGACGTCGGTGAAAGTTCCGTCGCCGTTGTTGTGATACAGAAGGTTCGAGCCGCCCGGAAGGCCGCGCGGGCCGCACATCGTCGGGATGCCTTTCCACTGGCAGTAACCGTTTTCGCCAGGGGCTGGAACTTTGGAGAGGTCGAGATCAATGTAATTGGCGACGAAAAGGTCCAAGTGACTGTCGCGGTCGTAGTCAATCCAGGTGCATCCGGAGTTCCATCGGCGGCGGTCCTCGTCAAGTCCGGCTTTCTTGGTGACATCGGTGAAGGTTCCGTCGCCGTTGTTGTGCCAGAGGACGTTTGGGCCCCAGTAGGTACAGAACAGATCGTCCACGCCGTCGTTATCGTAATCGCCCACGCAGACGCCCACGCCCCATCCCGCTCGCGCCAAACCTGACTTCGCGGTGACGTCCGTGAAAGTGCCATCACGATTGTTCTTCAGCAAATGGGTGGTGGGCGTCTGGCCGGGGGGCCATTTGGTGTCGAGGCGCGTGCCGTTGGTCAAATAGATATCGAGCCATCCGTCCATGTCGTAATCAAAGAAAGCCAGACCGCTTCCCTTGGCCTCAATAATATATTTCTTGTGCTTCACGCCGCCCCAGACGTTCTCCGCGGTCACGCCCGCTTCTTTGGCCACGTCCACGTAAGTCACGGGCGAGGCGCCCGCTTGCGGCGGCGGAAGCGGCGCGGCATTCAGCATGAGCGGCCCGGTCCACTTGCGGAGCGGACTCGCGAGGGCTTCCAGAAGTTGTGTTCCAAGCAGTACGGTTGACGATTGGAGAAAAGTTCGGCGGGGAAATTTCATTTCAATGATTGAGGTTACATCCTTGCGGCTGCGGGGCGCGATCAGCGGCACGCCGGGCGCCGGACTGTGGAATTGAAAGATTGATTATACAACATCAAGCATCAAGCTGGGACCTTTGCGGCTTGGTGCCTAAGCTGTTCAGTTAAGGGTCGGGCGACCCTCGTGGCCGCCCACGGGTGGGCACAAGGCCCGCCCCTACATCGCATCTGAAATATGCACGAAGCCCAGCTTTTTGCCAGGAAGCGGTGTCTAATTGGATATGACTCTTTGCCAGCGATGGCCCGGCGCGCTGTTCGCCGTGATGATGGTTTTGGCCGGAACCTCGCGGGTCGCCTCAGCACAACAGATCGAAGGCCGGTTCTATCCCGAAAAGCAAAACTATCTGGTTGGGGAGCCGATTTTCGTTGTCCTGGATTTGGTGAATGAGGGTTCGGAGCCGGTTTACATCGCCGTGTCGTGTACGTGGTTAGACACACACTTCGAAGCGCCTACGGTCGCCACGCCCAAACCGGAAGTCGGTTTGTTTGGATGTGGGGTTGGAGGTTGGGCCGGAAGCTGCGCCAGCAGTGAAACGCAAATTCTGCCGGGGGCACATTATCGCCGGCGCTACCTGTTAGACGGCTCCTTTCAGTTCGACTCTCCCGGGGCTTACCCGATTCGGGCCCAGCACAAAGTTGACATCTATTCCGACGGAAATGGCTATCAGGTGATCGCTACCCAGGAAGTGGTCTCTAATTTCGAGGTGACTCTAATCCAAGGCAGCGGCGACGAACTAGCTGCGGCATACGTCCCGTTGTTGCGAGAGATGAAGAGCTCAGACGATCTCACGAGGTCTCTGGCAGTTTCGGCGATTGTTCAGAAGCCCCCTCCCTTCCTTGAGGATAATATCCTGGCGTTGGCGGATGATCCGCAGACGGCAGCCGCCAGTGTCGAGGGACTGGAGCATCTTGGCACTCTGAGGGCCAAAGCGAAGCTCGCCGAATTGTGCGGACCCGGTCAACCCGAATGCATCCGTCAAATGGCGGTAACGACGCTCGGCGAGATGGGTGATCCTGCGTATTGTTCACTGATGCTCAACATTGCGAAGGAGAGCCACCAATACTCTCGATTTATAGCGCTTCGGGCGGCGGGTTATCTGTGCGGAGAAAACGTTCTGCCGCTTGCGTCCGAATTCCTTTCAAATGCAGATGCGTCGCCGCGCTTCGAGGCTGCCTACGCCCTGGGAAACAGCCGCAGCCGGGCTGCGGTCGCGCTGTTGATTCCGCTTCTTCTTGATCGAGACCCCAACGTGCGGCGTGCTGCGTCCGACGCCCTGGCAAGCCTCACGCATCGAAAGTCAAAATTTGAAACTGGAGACAAATCGGCTGGCATGCAGAGCTATCTGGCATGGACCAACTGGTGGGCCTCGCATAGGCTGAACGCCGTCATCTACTCAATTGAGGACTGCGCAGGATCGACGCCGTTGCAATAAGAGGGTAGAGACCCACCGAGGACTAGCAATGATGGTGACACCAAATGTTGTACCGGCGGGTCTGCGACCGCCGGTCTTTCGGCGCTCATAGAGCGCCGCTACAGAGAGAGCTGCCACTATAATTGACAATCTTCGATAAAACTGCGACGAAATGGAGGCTGTCACCAGAAGACCAGTAGGGATTTACTGCGAGAAGGAATAAAGCAGGGTGGAAAGGCGATTAGACGACACACCGGAAGCATCGCGGCAATCGAAAATCCGCGATGCGTCCGGCGGGGAGGACAATTTACCAGATGACGTGCCACAAACCCTTGGCCAAGGTCTTGGTGCCGTTGGCCACCAATACGGGGGCTTGAGTGGCTCCCTTGCCGACGTCAATCGCCCCATCTTTCGTCGCGTTCAAGCCCGACTTCATCTTATTTCCGACGGCCGAACCCACCTGGGTAGCATCTCCGGCAGCCGCCTGAGCCCCATTCTTGGTGGCCTCACCTACGGCCGCAGCGCCGCCCGCCACGGCTGCGCCACCGGCTGCCGCAGCCTGCCCGGCCACGGCGGATCCCTTAGCCAACTCCTTACCCGCATATCGAATTACCCCAGCCTGCGCCACTTGCACCATGCACGCGAACATCAAGGCGCTGAGCATCCATCGCCATGCCTTCGGTTTCATAACAGAGACCTCCGAAGAGATTTTCCATGCGCAAGATGAAATTTTCCCCGTATCTTCCTGCGCCCAATGCTCCTACACAATATTAGACGCGGAAAACACCCAGAGGGGTTGGCAAGCAAAAAAATGATCTTCAGCCCGGACTATTCAAGAGGTTTTATTCGAGGACCGTCACGATGACGTTAGTGAAGAATCCCGGTTAGAAATCTTCGAGAATGTCTGTTACCAACGTCCGGGCGAGATCGCGAGACAAGCGGCGAATGGCGGGCTGATCTTCTTCAAACAGGACCTGATTCATAGGACTAATCTGGTACTCCTCGCGGAACGTATAATTGGCGTTGGAGTAGATGGTTTTGTGCGTGTGCAAGTCCTCCAGGGTCACGGCCGCAGTGACCTGAATCTGGAGCGTAGTGGCGCGCCCCGTTTGCGGATCGAAAGTCAGAACGCCCTTGCTGACGCGGATGATGAGCCCGTGCAGCACGGCATCAGAGCCTGCGGGATTGGAAGTCACGCGGAACTTGGTTCGCTCCAAGAATTCCTGCTTAATGGCCGCCGTCACCGTCTGTTCGATCCGGTATTGATGCGACATATTTTTGAAAGCGGGGATGGCAATCGTTTGGACATCGGCAGGGACGAGCACGGCCTTGCCAGCGACGTGGTAGCCGCAGCCGAGGAGGACCATTATGCCGGTAATGATGCCGGCAAAGACCACCCAGAAAACTGGCCGTCTGACGTCTGAGGCTGTTTTCACAAACCGCGGGGACATTTTCAGGCTTTGACCGGATGGGAATTCACGAAAGAGGAAAACGAGCCGCCGGATGTCCCGGAAAAGAGTAACATGCGGCAGAGCGGTCATCCCCCTCGTCGATCAGTGCAAAATCTCTTTCTTGAGGAAATGCTCGGCAATCTCAACTGCGCTCTTCGCCGCCAGGCGAAGGTCATCCACTGCGGCCCACAGCCACAGACCTGAACTCTCGGAGGCATCCTCGATCACCACATCGACAAGAATATCCGCCGAGCCGGCCGCCTCAATCTGCGTGGCAGGGGGTTGGGAGATGTGGCGGCCCCGAACGCCTCCTCCCTCGATCACCTTGGAGGCGCGAGCGGCGTCCGCCTTGGAGTCCACTTCAACGTAAACGGAAAATGCGGTGGAAAAGAAGACAGGAACTTGCAATACGCGAACAGCGGGGGCGGGAACGCGGCCCGCGAGCAGCAAGCTCAGCTCGTGGCGGACTCTCGCTTCAAGTTCGGAAAGAGCGGCGCCGGCCGTGCCGCCGAGCCGGGGAAGAATATTGAACGCCATCTGGCTTCCAAAGACGGCTTGAGGAATCTTCTGAAAGCTCATCAATTTGAGGATTTGTTCCTGAAGCTCCTCGATGGCCGCCGGTCCCAGGTTCGAGGCGGGAGCGAAGACATGAGCCACGACGCGCGCCACTTTGAATTGGGCGGCGAGCCGCAGCAGAAGCGTACTGAGCGCCGCCGAGGTTGCATGGGGAGAGCGCAGCAGTCGCGGACCCTTTTCGTCCGAATGAGTAACTGGAATACTCTGCCCGGGGGCGGAAAAAGCAGCAATGCCCGCTTCGGCGGGTAATTCCACAAGGCCGATGACCACGGGTCCTTGTGCTGCCGCGCGGCGGCCAGCGCCGCCTCGCAAGCGTGCCATCAGCACCGCCCAGTCCGCAGATGGAAGCGGAGCCGCGACGAAGATGAAGTCGAAGTCATCGCCGTTGAAATCCTCAAGGTGGACGGATTCCAGCAGGTCGGACTCGACGTCCAACACAGGAATTTCCGGCTCTTTCTTGTCCGGCTCAATGGCCACGGAGCTGAGGACGGGGAAATTCCGCTCTTTCAGAACCTTGGTCAATTCGCGGCCTAGCAGGGAGGTGGCTCCCACCAGTCCGACGCGGCTCCCGTAAGGTGGATTCATGCGGGGTGGGCCTCTTGTCCCGTTGAACCTTCGCTGGCCGGTGCGGGATGATGAGGACGGAGTTTGGAGACCAAGCGGCTGACGGGTCCTGAGAGAGCGTAAACCGCGGCGAGCACGAGAAGGACCGGCTCGGAATAAGTCCAGACGGCCCAGATGATGATCCCGAAAATTATGATATAGAAGAAAGGTCGTTGGCGCCGCAGGTCGAGTCTCTTAAAGCTGAAGTAGCGCACGCGGCTGACCATCAGGAAAGCCGTCACTCCAAGAACCGCGAGCCACAGGATGCCATATACCCAATCGTTCACCGGATATTTTGTCCAGTGGACAATGGCAGCAATGAGGCCCGCGCCGGCGGGAATCGGCAGGCCGACAAAGTAGCGGCGGTCGGCGGAAGAACCCTTGTCAATGTTGAAGCGGGCAAGGCGGGCGGCGCCGCAGAGCACAAATGCAAACGCAACGATCCAGCCGGCTTTTTGTAAGTAGAAGACCAGGTGGGCGCTGGCGATCTGTTGCACCGCCCGCACCCCCCAGGCATAGGCGAGAAACGCGGGAGCGACGCCGAACGCAATCACATCCGCCAGCGAGTCAAATTCCTTGCCAAAGTCCGAACTTGAATTGGTCAGCCGGGCAATGCGGCCGTCCAGCCCGTCAAACACGATGGCCCAGCCGATTTTCTTGGCGGCGTCATCAAACGCGGCCAGGGTCGCAGCACTGCCCATGTGTGCGGCCAGCATCTGTGCGCCGTTCAGAGTGGAAAGAATGGCGATGTAACCACAAATCAGCGTACCCAGCGTAAACAGGCTCGGCAGGATATAGACGCCACGCCGCGGAGCCGCCTTGGCGGGATTAATGGCTTTGGGGGGTTGCGAATCCAAGAATGCTGCTCCCGGCATGAACGCGGTCTCCAACTTTCACAACCCATTCCGCGCTGGGTTCCACCATCACATCAACCCTGGAACCAAACTTGATCATGCCCACTCTTTCACCGCGCGACAACCGGTCCCCGGGTCTTTTCCAGAATACGATACGCCGCGCCACAGCGCCAGCAATTTGCTTGACGACGACCCGGCCCAAGTCGCCCTCCACCGTGAAGACGTTTTGCTCATTTTCCACGGAGGCTGTGGGCTTGGAGGCGATCTGAAAGGAGCCAGGGCGGTAGACAACCTGCTTAATGACGCCTGGGATGGGAGCCCGGTTCACATGAACGTTCAGCGGCGACATGAAGATGCTGAGCCGCCTCACGGTCTTTCCTT
>JBOGKI010000220.1:0-7508 GCA_050745605.1 Terriglobia bacterium
CCTTTATGTAGATCAGGATAAGGCGTCGGAATTCCTCACCGACGTGTGGCGCGAATTCGACCGGCGCAAATCCGCTCTTGGGAAGTCATATCCCATTCAAATTGAGGACCTCAGATTGGCCCGGCAGGCGACATGGCGACAGTCCATAGCTTACTCGTTTTGTTTGCTATTAAGCTACGCGGAACGATATCCGGGATGGGCGCATGGCTTTGGAACTGACTTCACTGAGCAGGGCTTGCTGTTTGAACAGATCACCGCTGAGGCGCTGAGGCACGAAATGAGCGGGTGGAGTATTCATTCGACGGGCTGGTCTCGGGCCACTGCTGCAGGATTGCGCACGATAGTCGAGGAGGTGCGGACACTCCTGCGAGAGGGCGCCGGAAATATAGAAAGATTTCCGAAATACAAAGTCGCCAAGGATGCCGGGCTCGATCTTGTGCTCTCGCGCCCTTTCAGCGACAACCGCATCGGCATTCCGCTTTACCTCGTTCAGTGTGCAAGTGGGGCCAACTGGAAGGCGAAGCGCAACGAACCAAACGTCAACGTCTGGAGAACGCTGATTGACTTTGCGGTTGTTCCGAAGAAGGCCCTCGCAATTCCCCTCGCCGTGCCAGACAATGAATTCTGGATGAGCAGCCGACACATGGGAGGAATGCTAATTGACCGCGTGAGGTTACTGTCTGGAGGTCGCCGCAAGCCCAATCGGATTTCGGATAACGTAAGGCGACGAATAATCGATTGGATGGTCCCGCGAGTCAATGCGCTTCCGGTGCACGTGTGATGCTGGAACATCTCACAGGCATTGCAACGCCTGTGCATACAAGGCCTGGGCTTTATCCAACCGTATGGGAATCTTCCCGACACTTTGCCCGGCCTCAGGTATTGAGTCTAAAAGAGCCTTGGCGATCAACTCGACAATGTAGGCGTTTACTGCGTTACCCAGAGCCTTGAAAGCCCGCGTTGGGACCGTCGGGAAATACTTCAACTCGTCCATACATTGCAGTCGGGCGCACTCCCGAACAGTCATATAGCGCCTTTCCCACGCTATGATCGGCACTTGCGTGGTCGTCATCGCGATTAGTGACGGCGCCGTCGTTGGCCGCTTCACGCGCACGCCGGACGCGCGGAATTGAATGACATATTTCCAGATATCCCGCTCCTCACCCTTGCAGTTCCATTCGAACTTTTGAAGGCTGGGAGGGAACTGTATGATCTCCGGCAGCCACTTATCGATCCACTTTTTGTTATCGCAATAAAGGTCGCGGTTCTGCCGGATAAACGTCCGCTTCCATGTCGGGAATCGCCCCTCCGGAGTGCGCGCGTGCGAAGGAAGCGCACCCAGGACTCTGTATAGACCATAACCCTTGAGCGGCTCGCCGTGGGAGCCGCGATATTTGAGGAGATCGCGCCGGGGCGTTGCCCACGGAGTTGCATTTTCATAGGGATAGGTTGCGCCGAACTCCATTGACCAGATCGGGAACGAAGGTAACTCGACCTTTGCTGGGTATCTCTTAATGAACTTCTGCCACACGTCCAAACACCTCAGAACCGCGGGGGTCAGCCGTCTAGCCTCCTTTGGATTATTATCTAGTACCGAGTTCAAATTTGGCTCGACAACCCTCGGCGGCACCGGCCATCGGAAATTGCTCAAGCCGTCCCGATTTCCCACGATGAACATTCGGTCCCGAATCTGCGGGATGCCAAATTGATGGGGCGACAGATAGGCGAATGCGACCTCGTAACCCGCGTTTTGGAATTGCCGCTCAAGATCCTCCCATGTCTCGCCGCTGTTGTGCCGCTTGAGATTCGGAACGTTTTCTAAAAGCAGGAAGCGCGGTTTACGCGCTCGCGCTATCAGTAGAACATGACCTAGAAGGTTGCCCCACTTCGGACACTCTAGCCCCTGCTGCTCTCCGGCCTTCGAGAAGGGTTGGCAGGGTGAGCCCGCACACAGAATATCATGGTCCGGCACATCGGAGATCGGCACGGAAAGAATGTCGCCCGCTGGGCTTATCCCGTAATTCGCCTCATAAAGCGCGCGAAGAGTCGGGTCAATTTCGCTCGCGAAGACGCACCTGTTACCTAGTCGCGCGAGTGCGAGGTGAAATCCTCCGAGTCCTGCAAACAAGTCTATGAAGCGCACGGTTCGCTTTTCCGGCGACCCAATAGAGCGTTTTCGACTTGAAGTGCCGCACGCTCCGGGTCTGCCCTAATGTCGCCCTCCCAAAGACGGATCACGTGCCAGTGCTGTTTTCTCAGCACTCTAGTGGTGCGGCGGTCCCGCAGCATATTCGCTCGAATCTTTTGGCACCAGTAGACCGCGTTAGCCCTCTTTTGGAGGTACTTCGAGAGCTGGTGCCATCTCCGGCCATGCCAGAAATCCCCGTCACAGAAAACAGCCACGCGCGCCTTTGTGAAAACGATGTCCGGCTTACCAGGAAGCTCTGACAGGTTCTTGCGGAAGCGCAATCCACGATGCCACAGTACCCTTCTAAGAAGCTTTTCGTGTACAGTGTCCGCGCTACGGTTCATCCGCTTTGCCAACGAGGCGGCCTGGGAGGCCGGTTTAAGCCCAATGAACGAAGGGGCCTTCATCCTGAATTTCCGTCTTGGCATACCGCCCTGACAGTATATACCCGACTGTCCCTCTTAGAAGTATGTGGTTTAAAGCTCCGTCCCGAATTGCCGACTTCAAAGCGAACACTGTCCCGCTTTGAAGTCGGCCAGTGTTTGTCGATGATTCTGCAGAGCCAATCCGAAACTGCGCGAGCGACACACGCGGACACAATCCACTTGACGTTGAACGGACTACTCGTAGAGGTGTCAGCGCCAGCACGAGATCGCAATGCGAAACGCCACGCTCGGAGATTACCCGCGATCAATGGCGAAGGGTGGAGCGAAGCGGCTCAACGCCTGGATTGTCGGCCACGCGGGAGTTCAGGTCCGAAGCGAAGAACGGCGGGTGGCGCAGACGCGGAGCCGTTTGCCGTGCCTGCGGGACCGGGCTTAGACTCAGGTCATGCCGCGCTGGGTCCGAATAAAGGCCCACGGCAAGAAATGCGCTTGCCGTGGCTTTTTTTAGTGGAT
This sequence comes from Terriglobia bacterium, assembly GCA_050745605.1. Classification (GTDB taxonomy): domain Bacteria; phylum Acidobacteriota; class Terriglobia; order UBA7540; family UBA7540; genus CALCEB01. The sequence continues at coordinate 3,088 of JBOGKI010000220.1, forward strand.
GAGACGAGCGAGACAGTTTTCAGGCCACCGCACACATGCTGGGCGACCTTAACTCGACTCCGGGCGGGTGGCGAGGAGCGTAGGACATGTTCGCAGACATCAAAAACCGATATCTGCGCCAGCCCGCGATTCGCTCAGCGCAACTGGAAGTCAACATCAATCTCCGTAACGACGTCCACAGTCTTCCCATCGCATGAGATTGGTTGGTAGCGCCACCTACTCACAGCTTGGAGTGCCGCAGCATCCAGTCCCGGCCCCGCCGATTGGAGCACTGTCAGTTGGTGCAGCCTGCCGTCAGTTCCGACAATCGCCCAGAAGCGTACTCTTCCGGTTTCCCGCTTTCTCAGGGCGTCAGGCGGGTATTGAGGCTGTATCCCAAATATCCTCCTCGCTGCTTGTACAGTGTGGGAATTGCAAACTGGAAGGTACTGGGCTACAGACCCAGGCGGAGGCTTGAAAAAAGATTCGGACAAATCTGTTTCCTGCTCAAGCTCTTGAACCTGGACCTCCGCAACCAAGGTTCCGTTGAAATACAGAAGCTCGGATCGCGGGAAGGAGAGTTGACCGAAGGGTTTGTAGTCGCGGTACTGCCGGACGAGCTTCGGAAAGCCAACGTCTTCCTCGGCAAGCGCGCCGGTATCTGTGTCAAAACAATATGTGGTTCCCTTCGTCCCCTTCACTTTCTCCTGTACGCAGGACATCGATATTCCGTTGCTCTCCCTGCTGGAGTGCTTGGATGCCCCTGCTTTCTCATTGAGCTTAAGGCGGCCGGGGGCGTCGAGCATCTGCAAGGTTTCCGAAAGAACAAAGGAAAAATACGGGTGATCGCCCACATGCCAGGCCTTGTCGCCATCTTTACCGTTCAAGCTGTGGAAATCAGGAGCCGAGGTCTCAATCCGCCACTTGTCCTCGGAAGCCCAAAGCCGGAGATACGATACTTCTGTAATTCCATCTCCATTGTGCAGCGTGACCTTGGCCTCTAACTTGAATGGGGGGTTGCCCTTTGCATCGAGGTTTGAGAGGGCGGCGGCACGGACCAACATAGCACGGGCATCTTCGTTCTTGCTGCCTCCTGCGTGGAGGAGTCCCTGCGAGCCCAGTAAAAATGCGCAGACAAATATCGCCAGCCGGTGAGGTATGTTCATATCAGCCTGCACGCCCTGTACCATTTGCAACGCTTGCCCTGCGCCGCGACACAAGTCTGCGGCCGCCATCGAGCGATGGCGCTCAGAAGCCAATCGCCACGCCCGGAAAGCGGGTCAATAACCCTTACTGCCCCAGCAATTCAATAAACCGGCCGATGGACTCGATGCCATGGAAGAAATTCGGAAGGTGGAACTTTTCATTCGGCGCATGCAGGTTATCGTCCGGCAGGCCAAAGCCCATCATCACCACGGGCGCGCGCAATTCCTGGTGGAAGAGCCCCGCGATGGGAATTGAGCCGCCGGATCGCATGAAAACCGTCTTCTTCTTGAAGACCTGTTCCATGGCTTCGGAGGCCGCAGCAATGTAGCGGTTCTCGGTGCTGACCACGGAGGCCGGAGCGGAACTAATCAGGCGCACGGAGGTCTTAATCCCGGCGGGCGTCAGCTTCTTCACATAAGCGGTGAATTGCTTGATGACTTCCGCCGGCTTCATTTCCGGCACCAGCCTCATGCTGATCTTGGCGGTGGCAACGGCCGGGATCACCGTCTTGGCGCCTTCGCCGGTGAAGCCGCCGCGAATGCCGTGAACTTCAAGCGTAGGCCGCGCCCAAAGGCGCTCGAGTACGGTGTAGCCCTTTTCGCCCGTCAGCGCCATGGAGCCAACTTCCTTCTTCAGAAAATCCTTTTCCTTGAAGGGCAGGCGCTTCCATGCCGCGAGTTCAGCCTTTGAGGGCCGCGTCACGCGCTTGTAAAAATCCGGAATCCGAATCTTCCCATCGCGTCCCTTGAGACCGCTGACAATCTCCGCCAGCGCCTGCATGGGATTCGGAGCCGCGCCCCCGTACATGCCGGAGTGCAGATCGTGCGAGGCGCCGCGCGCTTCAACTTCGGTATAGACGAGGCCACGCAGGCCGGTGGTGAGCGTGGGCAAGCCGGGAGCGAACATCTCCGTATCGCAGATCAGGGCAGCATCGGCCTTCAGCTTTTCTTGATTCTTCTTGGTGAATTCCTCAATGTGCGCGCCGCCCACTTCTTCTTCCCCCTCGATCAGAAACTTCACATTGATGGGCAGCCGGCCCTCGCCGCGCAGAAACCCTTCGACCGCCTTAAGCTGGATGAAAGTCTGGCCTTTGTCGTCGGAGGAGCCTCGGCAGAAAATGTCCTCGCCGCGAACCGTGGGCTCAAACGGCGGAGACTTCCACTCATCGAGCGGATCGGGAGGCTGAACGTCATAATGTCCATAAAGCAAAAGCACGGGCTTTCCCGGCGCCTTGAGCCATTCGGCATAGACCAATGGATTCTGATGAGATTTTCCCTCGATAATCTCGACGCGCTCCATGCCCATCGCGCGCAGATCGTTGGCAATGAACTCTGCTGCCCGGCGAACGTCGGATTTGTGCTCCGGAAGCGTCGAGACACTCGGAATCTTCAGAAGGTCGATCAAACTCTCAAGGAAATGGTCGCGATTCGATTGGTAGTATTCGAAACTCGCAGTGCCCACAGGATCCTCCCGTCATGCGTTCGATTTCGCCCGCAACGTCCGTGCTCCGTGCCAAGCTGACGAATAATCCAGGATAATGCGAACGCGAAAGGCTTGTTACATCGCGTTGTGGCGGCGCTGTGTGAGCGCCGTCCAGACCGGCGGTCCCTTCCAGGGTAGACTCCGACCGCCGCTACAGAAGGCCGGCCCGCCTCCTCAAACCTCGTCCGGGACCACAAAGGGCGCGCGGCACGCGCCGTGAAGCATACGGCTCGCTTCCTCATCGCCGAGCACTTGCTGGTGGTCGGGATCGTAATGCAGGGTGCGGCCCAGCCGGTAAGAAACGTTGGCCAGGTGAACCAGCGTGCAGGAAATGTAGCCTTCTTCGATTGGCGCGTTCAGACCTTCGCTGTTGCGGCTGCGAACGCAATCAATGAAATTGGCAAAATGATTGCCGCCGCCCACGCCGCGCGGGCCGGGTTCCTGGCTCTCACCCAACCAGGTTTTGTAGGAGTCGTAGTCTTGGATGGCGAGATACCCTTTGGAGCCATAGAAAATATTTCCGATGGTGCCGGGGGCGCCAGAGACCGGACCCAATTCTTGGTGCAGGGCCTGGTGTTGCGGCGCCGGGTGATGAAGGCCAGCAGCCGGCACGCCCTGGCTGTGGAAGGCGCCGGTGCCGATTGCCGCCTCGTGATTCGTCATCCAGCCGCGCACTTCGAATTCCAACATGCGGCGCGAGCCGTCCGGCATGTCGAACTCATAGGCGCAATTCAGCACATTCGGCGTCTGTTGATCGTCTTTGAACAGGAAGTGTCCGCCTAGGGCGGAAATCTTGTTGGGAAATTTCACGCCCAATCCCCAACGCGCCACATCCAGCTCGTGAATTCCCTGATTGCCCAGGTCGCCGTTTCCGTAGTCCCAAAACCAGTGCCAGTTGTAGTGGAAATGATTGCGCGTGAAGGGATGAAGCGGAGCGGGACCTGTCCACAGACCGTAGTGAACGCCAGTGGGAACCGGCTCGACCGGGGTGTGACCGATCGTGTCCCGCCACTTGTAACAAAGGCCGCGGGAAAGATAGACGTCCCCCACCAGGCCATCTCGCATTTTTTGGATGGCGTCCTTCACCGCCTGGCTTGACCGGCTCTGCGTGCCGTGCTGCACGATACGACGGTATTTTTTGGTGGCGCGCACCAGTTGCAAGCCCTCCCACCCATCATGCGAACAGGGCTTTTCCACGTAGACGTCCTTGCCGGCCTGGCACGCCCAGATGCCGATCAGTGAATGCCAGTGGTTGGGCGTGGCAATGGAAACTGCATCGATGGATTTATCCTCCATCAGCTTGCGGACATCGATGAAAGTTGCGGGCTTGGGGAGTCCCATCCGGTCCATGTCGGAAAGCCGCCGCCTCAGGACGTTTTCATCCACCTCGGCCACGGCTGCGATCTCCACGCCGGGAATCTTCGCAAAAGCCTTGATGTGATCAAAGCCACGGCCCCGCAGACCGCAAATGGCAACTCTCACCCGGTCGTTCGCGCCGAGCACACGACCGGCCTGAGTTACGAAGCCGACTCCGCCCAAAGCGGCCAGGCCGGCGCCACTCCTCGCGGTGGTCTTAAGAAAATCCCGTCGTGTGATTTCGTCTGGATTCTTTTCCATGATTTATGCCCTCGACTGAGAATTGCCAATTATAGCGCCAGCTTTCTCTGTGGCGGCGCTCTGTGAGCGCCGAAAAACCGGCGGTCCCTTTCAGGGTAGACTCCGACCGCGGCTACAGCATTGGGCGTCTCACTAAT
>JBOGKI010000221.1:0-7506 GCA_050745605.1 Terriglobia bacterium
GATTACACTGAAGCTGATAAGTCTATTTTTCATTCAGAAAACCTCAAGAAGTATGTTAATTCGAGCCGCCCTATTCTAACTCATTTCAGGTCTGGCTAAAACGATTGCGCCACGGTAAATCCAGCCATGCCGTGTGGTTCGGAGAACGAGATCCGCTCAAAGTAGGGCAATGCTGCGTCGTACGTTGCAACGTTCGGGAACAGTGACATCGGCGGCAAGTCCTGAGGCGGAGTGACGAGCGTATTGTTCAGGCGCAGCCAGTTATAGCCGTAATAAATCTTGATAGGAGCGTGGACGATGGGCAGAACGACCTGAAGCTCTAGCCCCGTGGAGCTCCGCGGCTGGAAATTAAGCGCCGAAATCGGGTTGAGGTGATTGCTCGGCAGATACGGCTTAAAGTATGGGAATTCCTGCCCCAGGCTGGACAGAGCGCCGGGCTGCAGTTTCAACTGTCCAGGATTCAGGATGAAGGCATCACCGATGTCAATGAAGTAGGCCAGCGTTACTGGACCGGCGATCGGGATCCGGTATTCGAAGTTGGCCAGCAACTCCGTATCGCCGCCCGGCACCTGAATGGTGTTGTACGGGAATGTGGTGAATGAGCCGCAGGTCCCCACTTGCTGGGTGCCTTGCGGGCCTACCGCCCAGATTTGCTTTCCGGTGTTGTCGCGGTTGCAGACTTGCGCCAGCGTGGGGAAGAAGATGACCGGGCTGATGCTGTAAATGTTGAAGCCCCGAATGTCATATTCCCCGCCCATGTAGATGCGGTCAAACGGCGGCGGAACCTTGCCTCCATAACCGGTGATGGTGGTTCCCAGGAAATGGAAGGCCAACACGTTACGGTGATGGTTGATGGGGTGGTAATACTTCATCTCGACGCTGGGCTGAAACACGTTGACGTTGCCGCCGAGGATGCTGCCCGAAAACGCCAGCGTGGCGGCGATATACTTGCCATGCGTGGGCTTCATCGGGTTATCGACGGTGTTGTAGAGATACTGCGGCGAAACCGTGCTCTGGCTGATGCCGGTCAACTGGTTGGGACCCGCGAATTGGCCATAAGCCAGGTCGCTGAAGAACGACGAGGATGCCGCGCTGAAGGCTTGAATACTGCTGATCGTGTAGCTGTAGGTCAGGCCCACGCGCGCGAACGACCGGTGCAGCGGGTATTGCAGAAACGCTGTGAAACCTTTCGAATTCTGCTGGTAGTTCTGGTAAAACGTATTGGCGAAAGGCGTATTTTCCAAGGTGTTGGGGTTGTAACCGCCCAATAGCGCCTCCTGCCGCAATTGGTCGAAGTGATAATTGTTCACGAAAACCGTGGCGCCGGTGGTGATCGGCCGGTCAAACAAATAGGGCTTGGTAAAGCCGACCGAGATATTGGTCATGTACGTCCCCACTTCACCCCCCAGGGAGAGCGTTTCGCCCAAACCCAGAAAGTTATTCGTGGAGTAATTGGCCCCGACGAAATTGCCCTGAATACCGCTGACGCCGCCGGAGAATCCGATCGAATTCTTCCCCTTTTCCTTCACCTTCAGGTCGATGTCTACGGTCTGGTCCTTATTGTCCTGCGTGACCGTGTAGTCTTCCTTCTTGATCGGGTTGAAGAAGCCCAGTTGATTGACCCGATAGACGCTCAAGTCCCAGAGCGCCGTATTGAACACGCTTCCTTCGTCCAGCAAGATTTCCCGGCGGATCACCTTGTCCCGAGTCTTGGTGTTGCCGACGAAGTTAATCCGGTGCACGAAGTACTGCTTCTCCTCGTCGAAATCGAGCCCCAAATTGATGACCTTCTTCTTGCGGTCCGGCTCAATGTCGGGTTGGGCCGTGAAGTTGATATAACCGAATTGCCCGTAAATTTTGGTGTAGTTCTTGATGCTATCCCGGACTTTGGTGAGATTGAACACATCACCCGTCTTCATTTGCAGTACGCGCTTTAACGGCTCTTCTTTGATGAGTTTATTGCCGCGGATCACGAACTGCCCCAGCCGGTACCGGTCACCTTCCTCGATGGGGATGGTGACATCGACACGTTTCCCGCGACCTCGCCCCAGGAAGATGAACGGCAAAGGCCGGCGCGTGTCCACCGTCTTGGTAACGGGCTCGCTGGGTACGGCGAAGAAATATCCGTGCGCCTGGTAAAACTCACGGATGTTTTCAAGGTCGGCGTCAATCTTGTCCTTATTGTAGGTACGATGGAAGATGTAGAACCACGGCGGCAGACCCATGGGCCGTGAATACTTCATGGTGCGGATCAGGGTCGCATTGGAAAAGGTGTTGTTTCCCTTGAAGCGGATCTTGCCGAGTTTCACCTTGGGCCCTTCGACCACGATGAAAGTCAGAGCCATGGAATTCGGCGGGATGTTGCGGGTGCGCGCCTTGACCGTCGCAAATTCCCGGCCATTTTCGGCCAACATTTCTTCCAGCACGACTTCTGCGCGCTTGATCACCACCGGATCGTACTGCGCCTCAATAGAAAGCCCCACCTTGCGCTCCCGGAAACGGTCCATCACGTCGGATTCGCTGACGCTGCTTAAGCCCTTGTAGTCGATGCTTCGGATCAGTTTTTTTTCGCGCACGAAGAAAGTCAGAATCTTGCCCTTTGACCCGTCCGCAGCCTCGAGGCGGATATCGTCAAAGAAACCGGTGTTCCACAGGGCCATGAAGTCCCGTTCCAGGGAGTTGGGGTCATAAACGTCGCCGCGGTGGGTAAAGATTCTGGCGCGAAGGGTTGAAGAAAGGATGCGGCGGTTACCGCGGAAGTTAATCGCCTGAATCAAAGTCTGCTTGGGCAGAACCGGCTGGGCGGCGGCGGGCGTAGGCTTCTTAGCCACCGGAGGCGCCTCGAGCTGGATTCGACCCGGCGCCTGATTTCGTGGCTGGTTAGGATTCTGAGCCGTGGGAGCAGATTCCAGATGAATCGGCCCTGCCGGAGCTTGAGCCGGCGCGGGCGGATTCGCGGGTTTTTGCGGCTGGCCTGCTGGTGGATTTCCTTGCGGTTGGCCGCTGGGCGGGGCTTGGCCATTCGGCGCACCGGCAGGCTGAGCGGGCGGCGGACTCTGCGCGGAGGCGACCACCGCCACGAACAATCCCATGAGGAGAGAAAGCACCAACAGCCGCACCGGGCGGGAGAACTCTGTCGTCATAGACCGGCTGACCCTCAAGGACAGTGTCGCCCCCTCTGTTTCCTTCAAAGCTGATATGCTCAGGCGCAGGTGGCCGGCAACGAACCGGCTGAGTTATCAGGTCTACTCGGATAAGCCCTTCGGTGTTCCCTGGATGAGTGCGAGTGAAGACCGCCCTCCGGCGGAGGATCTGCCATTCAACCGGCCGCTGCGGGAAAATCTCATCGGGTGAGCGGTGTCGTGGCCACCAGCTTATCGTTCACTGGCCGGTAAGAAAGGCCTTCCCCGCCAACGGTCACTTCCAGAACCGCCGGAGATTGAATGTCGCCCTGAATCAATGCTTCCGACAGCGGATCCTCCACGTATTTCTGCAGTGCCCGGCGAAGCGGCCGCGCCCCGTAAGAACGGTCGGTGCAAGTTTTTTCCAGAATCCAGCGCGCGGCCTCCGGCGTCATGCTCACCGCGATGTTCTTCTGCGCCAGGTTCGTGTTCATGCTGGACACCATGAGGTCCACGATCTGCATCAAGTCCTCATCCGTCAGTGCGTTGAACACAATCACTTCATCCACACGATTGAGAAACTCCGGATTGAACAGGCGCTTCACTTCGCTCATCACCAGGTTTTCAACTTTCTTGTCCCACCCCTCGTCCTGAGTCGATTGGAAGCCGAGTTGACTGCGTTTTTCAATATAGCGGGCGCCGATGTTTGAGGTCATGATAATGATCGTGTTCTTGAAATCGACGGTGTTGCCCAGGCCGTCCGTCAACTGGCCGTCCTCAAACACTTGCAGCAAAATATTGAAGAGGTCGGGATGCGCTTTCTCGATTTCATCGAGCAGGATCACCGAATAAGGAGATCGGCGCACCCGCTCCGTGAGTTGCCCGCCTTCTTCATAACCCACGTATCCCGGCGGCGAGCCGATGAGCTTGGACACGGAGTGCTTCTCCATGAATTCCGACATGTCGAACCGGATCAGCGCCCGTTCGCTGCCAAATAGAAACGTAGCCAGTGACCGCGCCACCTCGGTTTTGCCGACGCCGGTCGGCCCCAGAAAGAGGAACGACCCCACCGGCCGTCCCGGCGCCTTGAGGCCGGCTCGAGACCGCCGGATGGCTCTTGCCAACGCGGAGATTGCCTTTTCCTGGCTCACGATGCGCTTGTGAAGCTCCTCTTCGATGCGCAGGAGCTTGGACATTTCTTCTTCCTTGATCGCCGTGACCGGCACGCCGGTCCAGCGGGCCACGACTTCCTCGATGTCGTCCCGAGTCACCTCGCCCATCGCCGTTTCGTCGATGTGGTACTTTTCACGCAACACGCGCAGGTTCTCACGCTCTTTCCGCTCTTCATCCGAGTAGAACCGCGCTTTTTCAAATTCGTGATTCTGGATTGCCGCCTCCATGCGATGCACCACGAATTTGATGCGCTTCTGCGCCTCAATCATCTCTTCCGGCAACGTGCTCTGCTGCAACTTGACGCGGGCTCCGGCTTCATCGATCAAGTCTATAGCCTTATCCGGCAGAAACCGGTCCGGAATGTAACGGTTGGACTGGTAAACCGAGGCTGCCAGCGCGCTATCCGTATAGGTCACGGCGTGAAACTTCTCGTACCGTTCCTTGATGCCGTAAAGGATTTTCACCGCCTCGCTCTCATTCGGTGCGGCCACCTTCACGGCCTGAAAGCGGCGCTCGAGCGAACGGTCCTTCTCAATCGACTTGCGGTATTCCGCCGGCGTGGTCGCGCCGATGCACTGGATTTCGCCGCGCGAGAGGGCGGGTTTCAGGATGTTCGCGGCATCGAGCGATCCTTCCGCCGATCCCGCGCCCACCAGCGTGTGCAGCTCATCAATGAAGATGACGGCGTTCTGAGCCTCCATCAATTCCTTCATGATGGTCTTCAGCCGCTCTTCGAACTGGCCCCGGTATTTGGTGCCGGCCACAATCAGGGAAAGGTCAAGCGCCAGGATGCGCTTGTCCGCGAGGAAGGAAGGAACATTACCGTCGGCGATGCGCTGCGCCAGGCCCTCCACAATCGCCGTCTTACCTACGCCCGGCTCGCCGATCAGCACCGGGTTGTTTTTGGTTCTGCGGCACAGAATCTGGATCACGCGCTCCAGCTCGTTCTCGCGCCCGACCAGCGGATCCAGTTGGCTCTCCACGGCCGCTTGGGTGAGATCGCGGCTGAACTCCGCAAGTAGCGAGGTTTCTTTAGGGCGGTTGGAGGACATCTTCTCACTCTGGGCGCGGCTCAATTCCTCACGGAGGGCCGTCAGGCGCAGCCCCCGCTCGTGTAAAATCTCCGCCGCAAAGCTTTTTTCTTCCCGCAGCAGTCCGAGCAGCAAGTGTTCGGTCCCGATGTGCTTGTGGGAAAGCCGCTCCGCCTCTTCCGCGGCGAAGGCCAGCACCCGCTTGCACTCCTGGCTCAAGGGAAGGTCCACGGACGTCGAGACTTTTTCGCGCATCGTCGTCCGGCCTTCAATCTGTTTACGGATGGATTCGATCGAGGCGTGCGCCCGCAGGAAGCGGTTGGTCAGAGCCTTGTCCTCGCGCAGCAGTCCGAGTAGCAGGTGTTCGGTTTCAATGTAGGAGCTGCCAAACTGACTGGCCTCGTAGCGAGCAAAGAAGATCACACGGCGGGCCTTCTCTGTGTATTTCTCGAACATGGCTCCTCAGTCGCTTCTGGGGGCGCCGAACCGCCAGCCACAGCGGAATGCCGCGCACGCTTACCTCAAGCCCGGCTTTGAAGCTTCGGAATGCCCCTTCTCCCGCAGATCCTTATGCCTATTGTACCCGCGGAATCACCGTTTCGGTTAGCTTGCCGCTTGCCAAACGGAACATCCGGTCAGCTCGCTGCGCAAGCTCCATGTTGTGGGTTGCCAGCACCGAGGTCAGGCGATATTCCTGGTGCAACTCTTCGAGCAACCTGGAAATCCGCTCGGCGGACCGATAGTCAAGGTTTCCTGTCGGCTCATCGGCTAGAAGAAGGGTCGGTTGGTTCATCAGGGCGCGGGCCAGAGCCACGCGTTGCCGCTCCCCGCCGGAAATCTCTCCCGGCCGGCGGTTCGCCGCCGGGGCCAAGCCGACCCCCGTGAGCAATTCCAGCGCCCTGCTCTTTGCGGTCTCGGGATTCACACCTGCCACCAGCCCAGGCATCATGACGTTTTCCAGGGCGCTAAACTCCGGAAGAAGATATTGCATCTGCCAGACAAAACCCAGTTTGGCGCTGCGATAATGAGCGCGTTGCACATCGTTGAAGCGACTAATCCTCTCCCCCTCGAAGTATACCTCACCCTCACTCGGAGTGTCCAGAGCCGCCAGAAGCTGCAAAAGCGTGGTTTTTCCGGTTCCAGATTCGCCCACCAGCGCCACGAACTCGCCGGCGTGAATCTGGAAATTCAGGTCCTCAAACACCACCACCTCATCCTCTCCAGAACGAAAACGGCGAGTCAGTCCTTCCGCCTGGACCAGCACTCTCTGGTTCAAACCCTCATTATTACTTATCATCGGCACTCCGGCTCGCGCCGATAACTCTTTTTTTGTATCCGTCTGGAAGGGCACAGTCCTTTGAAGGCGCGGCGCCGGCTTAGGTTGTCCAGGCTCGATTCCAATGGCCCGCTTACGGTCTTACTCATACCGCAAAATCTCCACCGGCTTCAGCCGTGTCGCTGCCAGCGAAGGGTAGAGCGTGGCCAGGAAGCTGATCGCCAATGCCGCGGCCGCGATCCAGACGCCATCCAGCGGCCGCGAATGGAACGGCACATACGACAACGCGTAAACATCGGCCTGAAGATGGATGAGCTGGTAGTGGTTTCCGAACCAGGAGATGCCGTAACCCAGCGCCAACCCCAGTGCCGTGCCAATCGCGCCGATAATCACCCCGTGCAGCGTGAATACTGACCACACCTGCCTGCGAGTCGCTCCCATGGACATCAGCACCGCAATGTCCCGATTCTTCTCCATCACCATCATCGCCAGCGTAATAAGGATGTTCAGCGCCGCCACCAGCACGATCAGCCCGATGGTCAGGATCGTCACCAACCGTTCCAGATGCAGCGCGCTGAACAGCGAATGGTTTTCCTCCATCCACGTCCTCGTGACAAAACCCGGGCCGGCCGCCTTTTGAATCGCCGCCGCCACCGGGGGCGCCAGATCGACGTTATCGATCTTGAATCCGATCACCGAAACTACTTTCGACAAATCGAAGAGCTTCTGCGCCGCCGTCAGGTTCGTATAAACCCACGACGCATCAAAGTCATAAAACCCGGAATTGAAAATTCCCACCACCCGGAAGTGCCGGAACTTGGGTACGATCCCCACCGGCGTTACATACCCTTGCGGGCTCGTCAGCATCTCCGTGTGAACTTAATATAAGACGTGAGTGTTCTCG
>JBOGKI010000222.1:0-7494 GCA_050745605.1 Terriglobia bacterium
ACCCGATGCTGCCATAGCGCCGCGAGCCGCCGCAAGGGGGTAGGTCCACACTACATCGACTTTCGAGAGATGCCGGACTGAAAACAAAAAACTTGGTGAATCACGTCGCCCCAAAATAATCAAAACGCGGTGTGTCGTGACGACCTTGGGTTAGCCCGGCCTATTCCCGTGCTCAAATTAGCCTTCATGAATAATCCGGATTAGACCCTTCGCCGAATCCGAATCTCCGCGCAGCGCCTACGGGTGTATAGTATGGCGTTCGGATTGATTGGCGGCGCTGCCAGCCGTTGCGACTCTATAAGTTCTCATCGAACCAATGTTACGGATAATTTTCAAATCCATTTCGCGCAAGCATTTTTCACAAGCGCGGGAGGTGTCAGCGTGATGGCTTTTGATCGCCGGAGATTCATGCAGGTTTCCGCGGCGTCATTATTTGTAGAGAGTTTTCTCGCAGAAGGCGCCCCATTGGCCGGTGCGGCCCAATTTTTCAGGCGTGGACGGCAAATCGACACGAACAATCCATTCCGTTCCACGCTGGAGAGACTGGAGGCAATGGCTCGCTTGCCTTTGCCCGTGTGGCGGGCACATGCTGACGATTTGCCTCATCCCGAAGATCCCACGCTGGATGATGCAAGCTGGCAGCAGATCAAAATTAGAGAGCCCTGGAAACAGGGCCCGGTGTGGTTCCGAAGATGGGTTGAGATTCCCAAATCCATGGGCGGCTACAACATTCAGGGATTGCCGGTGAAGCTGGATGTGCGAGTTGGATTTCGGGGTCACGGGCAGGTGAGGGTGTTTTCCAATGGTTCGATGGTGGAGATGGCACCGGAGAATACTCAGCAGCCCATTGTGCTCACGGAAAAGGCCCAGCCCGGGCAGAAGTACCTGGTAGCGATTTATGCCCCCGCGAACACCGGCCCGGCGGGGCTTTACTACGCTTGGCTCGAGGTAAATTACCCGGCAAACAAGCCCAATCCGGCCACCGTGCGGGATGAGATTCTGGCGGTTCAGGCTTTGGGTCTCTCCAAGAACTTTCCGGAAGGGCTGGAGCAGAGGAACGCGGAGCTGACCGCGGCGGTTAAGGAAATTGACTTTGCCCCGCTGGACAGTGGAAACCAACAAGGCTTCGAAAAGTCGCTGGCGTCCGCCGAGCAGAGGATGCAGCCGCTGGCGGATTGGATGAAGACGTTCACCATCCGCGCCGTAGGGAATTCACACATTGACCTGGCGTGGCTCTGGCCTTGGACCGAAACCGTGGAAGTGGTTCGCAACACTTTCGGGACGGTGCTGGAGTTGATGGATGAGTATCCGCAATTTCTCTACGCCCAATCAACCGCCCAGGACTTCCTTTGGCTGGAAGAGAAATATCCAGCCATGTTCAAGGAGATTCAGAAGCGCGTGAAAGAAGGCCGGTGGGAATTGGTGGGCGGGATGTGGGATGAGCCCGATCTGAACATGCCGTGTGGCGAGTCCCTGGTGCGCCAGCTTCTGACCGGCAAACGTTATTTTCAGCAGAAGTTTGGAGTGGACGTCAAGATCGGATGGAATCCCGACTCGTTCGGTTACAGTTGGCAGCTTGCCCAGATTTACAAGCGGTCGGGCGTCGATTATTTTGTAACTCAGAAGATCTCTTGGAATGATACGACGAAGTTCCCCTACAAGCTCTTCTGGTGGGAGTCTCCCGATGGCAGCCGCGTGCTCACTTATTTCCCGCACGGATATGGGAACGGTATCAACCCGGTGCAGTGCTCTGGATTTCTGGCCGGGGATGTGCCGTTGGGCTCGGGTTATCGTGAAAATATGCTGCTTTACGGTGTCGGCGATCACGGTGGGGGACCGACGCGGCAAATGCTGGATGCGGCCGTGCGCTGGCAAAACTCGCCCCAGGCGGCCTTTCCGAATATCAAGTGGAGCACGGCGCAGGAGTTTTTTAATGATGTCGATAGCAACCTCGCGAAGTTGAATCTGCCGGTTTGGAAGAGCGAGCTTTACCTGCAGTTCCACCGCGGTACCTATACGACGCAGGCAGAATCCAAGAAGCGGATGCGTTATAGTGAAGAGTTGATGCTGAATTCTGAAAAATTCGCATCACTCGCCATGCTTCAAGGACGCGCCTACCTCCAGCCGCAATTCGAGGACTGCTGGCGCCGCGTTTGTTTCGATCAATTCCACGACATGATGGCGGGATCGGGCATTCACGTCAACTATGTCGACGAGGCCGAGAACCTTGAATTCGTCAAACTGACCTGCCTGCCGGTCCTCGATGGATCAATGCGAACCCTGGCGTCGCGGATTAGCACCCAAGGCCCCGGCATGCCGGTGGTGGTGTTCAATTCCCTAAGTTGGAAACGAACCGATGTCACCGAGGCCGAAGTCCAGTTCCCGGGTGCGGCGGCGGAGATTGAAGTTCAGGACGCGGATGGGCATGTCGTGCCCTCAGCCGTTATTTCCCGCGACGATTCCACCCACACTGTCAAGGTCCGCTTTCTGGCCCGGTCACTTCCGGCCATTGGATATAAGGTATTTCACGTTATCTCTGCCGCACATCCCCGCGAGGCCTCGACCACGCTCCAGGCGAGCGGAACGACTTTGGAAAACGAGTTCATGCGCGCCGAGATTGATCCGAGGACGGGATGCGTCACCAGCCTGCTGAACAAAAAGGACGGTAAAAACATCCTGAAGACGGGAGCCAATGGCAATCTGCTCGAGACGTTTGTGGACAAGCCCAAAGAGTACGATGCCTGGAACATCGGCTGGCCCTACGACCAGACGAAGACGGAACTGGTGGATGCGCAGGAAGTGAAGCTGGTGGAGAATACTGCGATTCGCGCCGTGGTGCGCGTGAAGAAGAATTTCCAGAAATCTTCCTTCGTTCAGGACATTTGCATGTACCCGGAGATTCCACGCGCCGACGTGAACATGCAGGTGAATTGGCACGAAACCCACATTATGCTGAAAGTGGCCTTCCCGCTGGATATCACGCCGGAAATGGCGACCTATGAAATTCCCTATGGGACGATTCAACGACCGGCAATTCCCCGTAGCAAGGCGGAAGAGGCGGAGTGGGAGGTGTGCGCGCAGCGGTGGGGCGACCTTTCTGACTCGGACCGCGGCTTCAGCCTGCTGAATGATTGCAAGTACGGCTACGATACCGTCGAGAAGGGCGTCATCCGTCTTACCCTCCTCAGATCGCCGATTTCGCCCGACGCGATGGCCGACCAGGGCTTCCACGAGTTCACCTATGCCATGTATCCCCACGCCGGCGACTGGAAAGAAGCGGGCACGGAGCTGCGCGGCTATGAATTGAACTACCGGGCGATTCCCCTGGTGGTCGAGGCGCACGAAGGGTCGCTTCCTTCTTCCTACTCTTTCGTGACGATTCAACCCGGCAATGTCATCCTGACCGCCATTAAGAAAGCGGAGGATGACAATTCCATCATTTTCCGCTTCTTCGAATTCGAAGGGAGGCCAGCTCAAGTGCAACTCCATTTGCCCGAGGCTGCCACCCAGGCCGTTGAGACCAACCTGATGGAGAAGAAGGAAAAGTCCATGGCGCTCGGACCGACCGGCCAGGAATTGACCACTTCCATAGGATCCTACGAAATTAAGTCCGTGAAGGTCGCGTTCCCGAATGCCGTTGGCAGCACGCCGCCACGTGCAGTGTGAGCAAGGCGCCGGAATGGGCGGCAATGCCAGTCGTGGAGAGCGGGATCGAAGGAGCGGTCGCCCGCTCAACCGTCCCACGCCACCGTACATATGGGTCTGGGTACGGCGGTTCGGTCGATGAAGCCCGCGAGGAGCCGGGTCTTCGACAGGCTGTTCGTCGATGAGAGTTTCACCGCTCCGTGCGGAGAATGAATCTCCTGCTGTGTGTACTCCTCTCCCGGTTCCCGCGCCATCAGGAAATGCTTGAGGGCGACACCGATAAGATCGTTGAGATTTCGGAATTTTCCTGGTTCGATTTCTTCCCTTACCAACTTCTCTGTTGTTGGATCCAACGTTACATTCATCTTGCGTCCGATCCGGCGAGGCACCCATCATGTTCACGGCCAGAGCATCACTCTTCCCCGTGGCAAGAGGAAACAGTGAGGTCTTTGTGTTGACTTGCTTTCGGCCTCTTGAGGACGGCCTCATTACGATCATTTTGACAACGACGATGTGGCCCCTCAGAACTGTTCGGAAGCAAAGACCGCGGAAAGAGGTATCGAAAGGCCGGGAAGAAGCTCGGGATCGTCCAGTGTCTGATGCGCTTCACGGATCTCTGGACGTTCTCCGGGCTTATAAAGATAGGCCAAGCGAGCTTCAGGGTAGAGCACCCACACGGCGCGCGCGCCGGCGCGGAGATACTGTTGAGCCTTCAGTACAAGATCGTCGGGATCGTCACTCGGCGATGCAATCTCCACTGCAAGATCAGGAGCGCCTTCGATCCTCTGCTTCGGATCGAGTCCTTGAATCCGTTCCGCTCGAATGAAGGCCACATCCGGGATGCGAACGATGTCCTCGGATAGCTTGAAATCGGTTTCCATGGTCGCTTCACCGAGCCTGCGCTCTTCTACAAAAGCCGCAAGGCTGTGACCCAGCCGGTCACGGACGCGATTATGAACAAGACGCGGGGACGCAGACACGGCAATCAGTTCTCCTTCGTTGAGTTCGTACTTCACGCCTTCCTTTTCGGGCAGCGCATCGTACTCCGAAATGCTCATTAAGGTTTTCGTGGTCATAATCCAGTCCCTGTATTTTTCCAGGACTATATCACAGAACGCCGCCGTACCAACGTCCATGAACACGGCTCATAACGGTTGCAAGAATTGTCCCTGGCTCATGATCTGGCGATCATCGACCCAGATATTGAATCGAGTGCCGACCACATCGATATGGGTTGAAGAATACCAGGTGGCGCCGGTGTGTTCTCCGTAGGGATTGCCGAAGGCGATGTGCAAGCCGGGAAGTTTCTCGTCTTGCAGGATATGTCCAATCACCCGGCGGAGGGCAATGTTGGTGCCAATGGCGAATTCGCCCACGCGATCGCTGTTTTCGTCAGTGTGGGTGTAGCGCCAAAAGTCATCTTGCAGTTCCCGATTTTCACTGTGAACCTGCTGTAAGCGTCCCTTCTGAATGGTCATGGTCAGCGGCGCATCACGCAGGTTGCCGAATTTAGAACAAAGATAGTCCCCGACGACTCCATCCACCACCAAGGTGCCATCCACGCTTTCCGGGGCAGTGAAGACCTCGCCCCCCGGTAAGTTACCCCATTTTTCCTGGCTGATGATGCCGCTGGTCTTTAGCCAGCGGAAATTGGGATTGAATTCCCCGCGCAGATCAGTTCCAGCGGCGGTGGTGGCGCGGATGGTGCGGGCTGAGCTGGCCAGCTCCCAAACCCGGCGGCTGATCGCGTCAACCTTCAAAAAGTCGGCTCTCATGCCCTCCATCATGATCTGCCTGTTGATGTTCACCATGTGGGCGTGGCGAAGTTTGCGCCGGTTCACCACTTCGGTCATTTGCATCCGGGAGTAAAGCTCATTCTCGAGGGCCTGCGCGGCGAAAATACTCACCGGGCAGGTTTCCAGATCGTCCAGCACCGGTTGCGGCATGGTTTTCAGCGGACGCGGAGCAAGATCCTCCAATAAAAATGGGTGGAAGGAAGAGCCGGCCGCCGTGATCTCATGGCCGAGGCTGGCGGCAATGGGCTTCGAGGCCTCGTCGGTAATCAGCGTTACGGTCTCTTCCGGCTTCACGCGCAGGCAAACGCCAATGGCGTTGCGGGCGCCCTCGGTGAGCTCCGGGTCCAGAGCAATTCCCTCCAGAGGGTTCTTCATTGTCCGGCTTTAACCTCCAACGGATGAGACTCAAAGATGCCGACTTCGGTTTCCTCGATGATGTAATCGACGACTTTCTTGAAATCTTTAGTTTCATGGTAAACACGAAGCTGGCGGTCCGCTCCGGAGCCTCTCTCCAGGATTTTGCGGATGCCGTTCACTTCTTCGCGGCTGCCCAGCTCATCCAGGACGTCGTCCACCAGCGTTAAATACTCCTCCATCAGGTCGCGCAGCGGCACCTCAATTTCCTTTCCGAAATCGATTAGCTTGCCGTCCAGACCGTAGCGCGCGGCTCGCCATTTGTTTTCCATAATCAGAGCGCGGCGATAGAGGCGAAAGCCTGTGTTCGCGGCGTAAAGCTTATAGAGTTTGGCCACCGTGGCCTGGATCAGGGCGGCGAGCGAAACGGTTTCCTCGACGCGCATGGGAATGTCGCAGATGCGGAACTCCAGGGTGTTGAAGAACGGGTGCGGGCGGATGTCCCACCAGATTTTTTTGGCGTTATCGATACAGTGGGTATGGATCAGGATGTTGACAAAGCGTTCATACTCTCCCCAGCTTGGAAAGTAATCCGGGATGTTGGTGCGGGGGAACTTATCGAACACTTTGCAGCGGTAGGATTTCAAGCCCGTGTCCAATCCGACCCAGAAGGGCGAGTTGGTGGACAGCGCCAGAATGTGCGGCAGGAAATAGCGGGCGGCGTTCATCAGGTGGATGGCGGCTTCGCGGTCCTCCACGCCAATGTGGACGTGCAATCCGAAAATGAGATTGGCCCGCGCCACCTGCTGCATGTCCTCGACCATGGCGTGATAACGTTCGTCCGGATAAATTTCCTGGGCACGCCAGTCCGCGAAGGGATGGGTGGCGGCGGCAGCCACGCGCAGGCCGTTCTCCCGGGCCAGCTCGATTATCTTTCGCCGCAGGCCCTTGATTTCCTCCCTGGCTTCCTGGATGTCGTTGCAGACGCCGGTGCCCACCTCGATCACGGACTGATGCATCTCCGGCTTCACTTGCTCCTTCAAAAGCATCTTGCCCTTGGCGATGATTTCCGACTGAATGTGCGACCGTAGGTCTCGCGTGAGGGGATCGATGGCTTGATATTCTTCCTCAATACCAATGGTAAAAGAGGGTTTCATGATCCATGCTCCAACGTCCTTGATCCTCTGTTGCGGGGCCGCCCGAGTCCCCGGTTCAAGGTTGAGGCTTGCCTTAGTTTAGTGCAAACCGGAGGTCTTTGCTGGGCATATTTCAGGCGCTCTTGTTTTGGGCAGACGGTCATTCCCGCGAAGGGAGGAATCCAATACGGAGTCAATGGGCGGCACGTGGATTCCCGCTTTCCGCCTTGGCGGGAACAAGTTTCGCAGGAATGACTTTCTTCCTGAACGGCGCAAGGTTTGCACGACATGATTCGGTCCCTAAGCAGCTATTTATGAATAACCTACAGCAGGTTAGACCCCACTCCGTTTCGTTTCCGGTTCGTTTTGCGGGGTTAATCGCGCCATCCTGTGTTTTCAGCAAGTTGCGTAGCACGCTTTCTCCGCTTAATGTGCCATTTTCCGGTTCGTTTTTCGTGTTTTCTGGAGTCCGATCCTTTGTTTTCAATAACCTCTCCGCTTCGTTTTGCCAAAATAACATCTCTTTTTTTTCACGCCAGCGACGGGGCGCGGTGGCTGGAAAG
>JBOGKI010000223.1:0-7490 GCA_050745605.1 Terriglobia bacterium
GTGTAGCTATGAGTCGGACATGAACTTGTTCGATCCCAAGCAAAACCCGGCGAAAGCCTTGGCCATGATGCAACAGGCTTACGAGAAGATGCACCAGGCGCTGGTGAATACCCATCGGCCGATCGTCTACAGCCTTTGCCAATATGGCATTGGTTCCGTCTGGCAGTGGGGGCCGAAGGTGGGAGGAAATCTCTGGCGCACAACCGATGACATCCGGGACAACTACCGCAGCCTGGCGCTGATCGGCTTTTCCCAGGCGGGGTTGGAAAAATATGCCGGACCCGGGCATTGGAACGATCCGGACATGCTGGAAATCGGCAACGGGGGCATGACGGCCGACGAATACCGCACCCAGATGAGCCTGTGGGCGATGCTGGCGGCTCCGCTGCTTGCGGGCAACGACCTGACGAGAATGGACGCCACGACGAAAAGGATTTTAATGAACAAGGAAGTGATCGCGGTCGATCAGGACAAGCTGGGAATCCAAGGGCGCCGCCTCGGGCCGCCTCAGATATGGGTCAGGCCTTTGAGTGGGGGTGCCAAAGCCGTGGCAATTTTCAACTACGTCACGGACGACGAAGCAAACCCTCAGACTCTTAACTTTAAGGACGTTGGATTCGCCGGCCCGGTCCATGTTCGTGATCTGTGGGCCCACAAGGATCTTGGGGTTCTCGGCGGCTCGTACTCCGTTATCGTGCCCCAGGGTGGGGTCGTCATGCTCCGGCTTTGGAAATAATGCAAAAAAGGCGCGCTCAAGCTGTTGAACGAGGACGCCCGATCTTCCAGGAAAAAAGGAGATGCACCATAAAGAGACGTCGCCGCTCGTTTCCATTGGTGTTGGTGTGTGCTATGCGCTCGACAAGTCTTGCTGCTTATCTGATCTGCACGTTCTTACTGCCTGCCTGGGGAGCGGCGCAGCACAACACGCTGTTGCCGCGGCCGCAGCAAATTCGCTACGGGGCGGGCCAAGTCGGCGTACCCGGCCTAAGCGTCCAGCTCTCGTCCCATGATGCGGCCCCAGAGGATGCATTTACGGCGAAAGTTCTCGCCGCGTGCCTTTCGCGCCGCACTTCGGAGCCGGTTCCAATTTCTCACGGCGAACCCACCGGGCGAACGATTATCCTTAAGCGGACGGGACCGGTGGCAGCGTTGCCGGCGCCGGGCGAGCATACGGGCCCCACGTCACGCGAGGCATATGTCTTAAAAGTCACTGCGAACGGCGGCGAGATTCAATCCGCCTCGTCCGCCGGGCTCTTCTATGGGGCCCAGACAGCTTGCCAGCTCGCTGCAGGGCACGGTGCGGCGGCAGTCCTTCCCGAAGTTCAGATCCATGACTGGCCATCGTTCGCCTATCGCGGGACGATGGTGGACATGAGCCATGGAGCATTGCCTACTGAACAAGAGATTAAACGGCAGCTTGACTTTCTGGCCCGCTGGAAGGCCAATCAGTACTATGTTTACAGCGAAGCGAGCATCCAGCTTGATGGTTTCCCCCTCCTCAATCCTCAGGGCCGTCTGAGCCAGGACGAGGTGCGGCGCATCGTCGCCTACGGCCAGCAGCGTCACATTGATGTGGTTCCCTGTATCGAGACGTACGGCCACCTGCACGACCTGTTTCGAATCGAGCTTTACTCCCGCTTGTCCGACTTTCCGCACGGCGTGGAAGTTGATCCTTCTAACCCTCAAGTGAAGACCTTGCTGGCGAATTGGGCTGCGCAAATCTCAAGCCTCTTCCCTAGTCCGTTTGTGAACATCGGCTTTGATGAAACTTTCCAGATTGTGCAGGCCGCCCGGCGATTGGGCGTCCCGCCAGGCCAGCTCTATCTCGAGCAACTGAGAAATGTCGTTGATTTGTTCCACCAGCACGGCAAGCAGGTGATGGCCTGGGCCGACATGATGGTAAAGTTTCCCGAGGTTATTCCTGAGTTTCCCCACGGGCTCATCGCCGTTCCCTGGGGGTACAATCCTCAGGATGTCGCGCGCCTGGGGATCGACGTCCTGGTAAAGGCCGGCATGCCCATCTTCGTGCAACCCGGTGTGACGAGCTGGAACCAGATCTCCCCCGACTTCGATACCACGTTCGCCAACATTGACACCCTTGCGGCTGCCGGACGCCGGGTACACGCTCCCGGCCTGATCAACAGCCTCTGGGAGGATGACGCGCAGATGCTGATGCGTGCCTCGTGGCCGGGAATGGCTTACGGGGCAGCGGCTGCGTGGCAGTCTGCGCCGATGGACCGAGCTGCGTTCTTTTCCGATTACGCCCAGCTCACGGTTCCAGCCGCCGCCGCGGCCGATTTCGCCGCAGCCCTCGGCGCGCTGACCGCGGCTGAAACTGATCTGCAAAAAGCTTCGGGCGACAGCACCATGATTTCTCTTTGGGAGCACCCGTTTGCGCCCGCCTATTTCAAACGACTGGCCGCGCATCGTCAGGATTTCCACGAGACCCGGACACAAGCAGAAGAAGCAGAAAGACGCCTGGTGGGCGCCGAAGCTTCGGGAGCGGACCCCGCCACCATCAACAGTTTAGTGGTGAACAGCCGTCTGCTTGACTATGCAGGGTTAAAATTTCTCAATGCGATCGAAATTGCCGAACTGTGGCGCCGCGTGGGCCCCCGGCGCCCCAACGCGGATCAGTGGTGGAATGAGTTCGAGTCGCAGGTCACGTATCAGGATCACAGCCGGGCTGTGGACCTTATGGACGCGATCACGGAGCTTCGCCCGCTGTATCGATCGGCCTGGCTCGCCGAATACACCCCCTATCGCCTTGCCTCGGCGCTGGGGCGGTGGGACGCCGAGTATCAGTACTGGCGGAGCGTGCAGGCAAGATTGCAACTCTTTTCGGACAGCACCCATGAAGGCGAGTCTCTTCCTCCAATCCAGGAGGTGGTTGGGGAAAACTAGCGCCTGCCTTTCCAACGACGCAAACAAGTGCCTGCCAGAACCTGTGCCCGGCCGGGAGGACGATTGGGGAGTGCAATCTGAATGGGAACACTGAGTGCAAGCTGAGGTGGTTTTATGAAAGATACCATGGTTGAATCATATCGAGAATCCGCCAACATTCTGGAGAAGAATCGAAAGTTCATCCCGGGTGGCGTCGTATCCGTCAATCGCGCCACGGAGCCTGAGATTGCATTTGTCAAAGGGGCGGGCGCGTATATCTGGGATGCCGAAGGCAATCGCTACATCGATTATCACGCGGCTTTCGGTCCGCACTTTCTAGGACACAACGATCCCAACGTTACCGAAGCGGTGCTTCGGGTACTTGGGGAAGGAGCAAGCCTTTATGGTTCGGGAACCACCGTTCTGGAAGGCCGGCTGGCGGAGTTGATTTGCAGCAACGTTGCGTCCGTGGATTCGGTACAATTCCTGAACACCGGCAGTGAAGCTACTTGCCAGGCCATCCGGCTGGCTCGCGCTGTCACCGGACGCGACCACATCATCGTGATGGAGGGCGGATACAATGGGTGGCACAATGATGTCTCCTGCAATTTGATGACTCCTCTGCAGGTGCTGGGGCCCCGTGTTTCTCCAGGAGAATATCCCTACGTCCCAATCAGCGCCGGTGTTCCTTTGGACCACCAACGGCTCGTCCATCCCGTCAATTTTAACGATCTGGCGTCGGTCCGATACGTTTGCGAAAAGTACTCCATTGCAGCGCTGATTACGGAGCCGGTCTTACAAAATGTGGGGATTATCAAGCCGGAACCCGGGTATTTGCAGGGACTTCGCAGATTGGCCGACCGCTACCGTTTTGTCCTTATTTTTGACGAAGTCAAGACAGGATTCCGGCATGCCATTGGAGGCTTTGCAGAGCTTTCGGGTGTGATGCCCGACTTGGTCGTTTTTGGCAAAGCGCTCGCCAATGGCTATCCAATTTCTGCGCTGGGAGGCAAGAAAGATTTGATGGACGGGTTCATTCATCCTGATGCCTCGAAACGCGTTCTGCTGGCCGGCACCTACAATGCGCACCCTGTGCCTACGGCGGCGGCCATCGCCACGATTGAACGGCTGCTCATGAATGATGGAGAAGTTTACCGTCATGTGGAGATACTGGGAATGGAAATGCAGCGCGGCCTCGAACAGATCATCCGCAAAATGGGAGTTCAGGCCGTCGTCGCCCGACAGGGTTCCGCCCTTTGCATCTATTTCATGGACCACCGTCCTCGCGACTGGCACGACCTCGCTGCGCACCATAATTTCGGTCTCGATGAGCGGTTGCGAAAAGCACTGATCGGGCGCGGTATTTACTTTTTCCCCGTAGCGACCAAACAGTGCTCGATCTCTTTTGCCCACAGTGAAGAAGACATGCAGTTGACGTTGCAGCAGGTGGACGAAGCGTTCCATGAAGTCATCAACTGAAGGTCCTTGAATGCGAAACTGGTTCTTTCTGTTCAGTTGTAACTTGATGTGGGCGCTGCAATTCACCTGCGTCAAACTCGTTCAGGATCAGATGGGCTCCTTGTTTACTGTTTGGGGCCCAATGACTCTAGCCACGCTCATGCTCTATCCGCATGTGAGACTTGAAAAGCGAGATAAAACCAGAAGAGAAAGAAGCAGGAAAGACATTCTGCTCTTCTTTGTCCTCGCTGCGGTGGGAGTCTTCCCAGGACAGGTGCTCATCACCTGGGGAACGCGGATGTCCTTAGCCACGAATGCCGCCCTGCTGATGCTGACCCTTCCAATCTCAACCGCGATTCTAGCCTTTATTTTTCTCGGTGAGCGGATGACCAGTATCCGATGGATGAGTTTTGCCCTGGCGATAGCAGGCGTGGTGCTATGCTCGCTTACCGATTTGAAAGGGCTAAGCTTCGCCACCAGCTATCTCTTCGGCAATATACTGGTTTTCGTGGGCACTCTCGGGAGCGCCTTTTATAATTCCTATGGCAAAAAGGTGTTAGAACGCTACTCGCCTATGGAAATGCTGTTTTTCACCTACATCGCCATGTTTGTCATTATGACTCCGCTGGTTTGCATCCGGGAGGGGAGAACCTTCGGTCAGATTCCTGACTTTACGCTTCGAACGTGGATTGGCTTGCTTCTCCTTACGGTTTTTCAGAATTATTTGTCAATGGTGCTGTTTCTCAAGGCCCTCAAGCAACTGGATGCTATTCAGGCCGCGCTTTCGAACTATCTGATAACCTTTTTCGGCGTACCCATTGCGGCAATCTGGCTGAAGGAGAAATTGACCTCTATGACGATTGTAGGCGGACTCATCATCCTCGGCAGCACGCTGATGATTACCGTGTGGGAGGCCAGGCGCGCTTCGGCAGGCGCCGGAGCCGGCGTTCCGGCTGGCGTTGCCCGTCCATAAGCGCCTGGCCGGGAGCGGAGGAGCGCACGGCGGCGCGGCCGCCGCCGCGAGAAATGTAGCGCAGCGCTCGTCTCCTAGCGCTACGCCGGTTCGAGCTTTTCAGAAGCCTAACCGTACGCGACCACCCTCGGGCTTTCACCGCGGAATGACGATGAGGCGCAGCCATAACCCCGCAAAGATGCATGGCTCCCAGCGGAATCGGGATGAGGGGTGGCAAGTTCCCGGCAAGATCCCAGCAGGCGTGCTCGGCTTGGGCTTGATGGGAACGAGCATCGCCACTTGTCTCCTTGCGGCCGGACATCCCGTGATTGGTGTGGAAACTGCTTCCTCCCGGCGTGCGAATGCGCATAAGCGGATTCTGGCTTTTCTCACGGGCTTGCAGGCAGAAGGCGTGCTGGCGTCCGACCCTCTCAAGCTCATCCAACGGTTCACTGTCTCCGGAAGTTATTACGCCCTTCGAGGCAGTCGAATCGTCATCGAGTCCGTGAGCGAAAATATCGAAGTCAAAAGGCGGGTGATTCGCAAGGTTGAAGAGGTCGTTGACCCTGAGACGATCGTGGGTAGCAACACATCGGCCATTCCCCCTACCGAATTGCAGCGGGGCGCGTTACATCCACGGCGCATCCTGGGCATTCACTGGGCGGAGCCTGCACACATCACACGCTTTCTGGAGGTTATTTGCGGCAAGCAAACGGCGCCGGTTTACGCCGAACGCGCCCTCGCCCTGGCACGGCGCTGGGGTAAAGAACCCTCGCTCCTGCGCAAGGATGTTCGTGGGTTCATTACCAACCGCATCATGTATGCCATGCTGCGCGAGGCCTTTCACCTGGTCCAGTCCGGAGTCGCCTCGATTGAGGATGTGGACCGGTCGTTGAGAAATGACCTCGGCTACTGGATTACTTTTGCAGGGCCATTTCGTTTTATGGATCTGACTGGCATTCCCGCTTATGAAGCGGTGATGCGAGATTTGCTCCCGGACCTTTCCAACGACGCTCGGGTGCCGCTCCTGATCCGAAAGCTCGTCCGTTCCGGAGCACGCGGAGTGGCGAACGCCAAGGGCTTTTACCGCTACACCCCGGCTCAAGCCAGGAGATGGCAGACGCTTTTCCTCCAATTCAGCTACGACATTCGAACGCTGGCTCTGAAATATTCTGCAACGGCGGAGAGCCGCACCGCGATTAAATCCCAGCACCGGTTATCCAACGCGACCTAGAAGTTTTATCCGAACCGTCTTATGTCCAGTAACTCACTATGTCATAATATCTTCTCTGTATTCTGGGCGTGTAGCTCAGCCGGATAGAGCATCGGATTTCTAATCCGAGGGTCGGGGGTTCGAGTCCCTCCACGCCTGCCAATTTCTTCGTACGACTTCAAGGCTTCGACCGCGGCCGCCGGAACGAACGTAACGGACCTGTTCATCGTCCTGGACAGGCTGGGGTGCCGCGCGGGCGATCCTTTCCGGCAGTCCATTACCGCGGGTGGCGACGACATTGTACTTTAGGTCGTCGCCACCGTGCCGACCCAAGCTAAACTGAGCGTGTGCCGCGACGATCCCATTACTACGGCGAGAATCATCTTCACTTCCTCACCGCCAACATCTACCGCCGCGCCCGCATTTTTGACTCCGATCGCTTCAAGCTCAAATTTACCCAAACTCTGGGAGATCTACGAGCCCAATTGGGCTTCCGTATCGTCGGCTACGTGCTGATGCCGGAGCATTGTCACCTTCTGATCTGGCGGAGCGAGCTCGCCAGTTGATGTCCAGCTTGGCGCAAATTATGCAGAAGTTGTCGGAGCGCACCGCCAACTTTATTCTGCGCACCCTGCGCCGGAACCTCGCGCTGCCGTGGTGCCAGAAGATGCTGAACCGGCTTGAGCTGCCACCGACGGTGCACCATCATGCCCACTACCGGGTATGGCAGCGGGGTGGGTACGACATGAACATCTGGAGCGAGAAGAAGCGGCTGGAAAAGCTCACGTACATGCACAACAATCCTGTGAAACGAGGCCTGGTAAGCCAGACGGGGGACTGGCCGTGGTCCAGTTGGCGGTTTTACTATCGGCAAGACGCCTCGGTGTTGGCGATGGACCGAATGCCTTGATGCTCGACTCGCGGCCGCCCGGCGGTGGCAACGACATGAAGGGCAATGTCGTCGCCACCCGCGAAATGCAATGT
>JBOGKI010000224.1:0-7458 GCA_050745605.1 Terriglobia bacterium
GTTGTGAAGCATGCGATTCTGCATGGTCCGGAGTTCTTTTCCCAGCTCGAGGGAAGCATCGCGGATCTGAATCCGCAGAGCGTTGAACAATTCGAGCCTCTCGTTGTCCGCGCCGCGAAGGTGAAAGTGGATGTGGTGAACCGGGACGAACGGGAAAAGCAGTTGCGCTTCGTCCTCAACCTTGGCCACACCTTTGGTCACGCTCTCGAAGAAGCCACGGGCTATAGCAGGTTCCTTCACGGCGAAGCGGTGGCGTGGGGATTGCTGGCCGTGACCCGCTTGTCGGAGAGGCTTGGCGCGATGGATCCTGTCACCTCGGCGAGGATCAGGAATTTGATCTTCGAGCTCGGTCCGTTGCCCGGCCTCAAGCGCATTGACCCCTCGCGTGTCGTCCGCTTGTTGTCGAAGGATAAGAAAGCGATCGGCGGCCGCATCCACTGGGTCATTCCTGAAAGGATCGGGAAAGTGCGAATCAGAACCGGCGTCCCACTGCGCACTGCCGCCGCGGCGTTGCAGGACGTTATGGCGGGGGCCTCTGACTTTACCGGCGCGGCGCGAGGTCAAGACCATCGTGAATAAAGCCGTTCCGCGCACACTTCGCGGCAGCCCGCTCGGCTCGCCGGAGACGGTTGCCGAAACCGCGAGATCCGTCCGCGGCATGTTCGACGCGGTCGCGCCCCGTTACGACTTCCTGAACCATTTTCTCTCCTTGGGCTTCGACCTGGCTTGGAGACGCGCCGCCGCCCAAGAATTGCGAGGCGCCCTTCACCGGCCGGAGTCCGTGGCGCTCGATTTATGCTGCGGCACGGGCGATCTGGCTTTTGCCCTGGCCAAGGTTTCCAAGGGCCGTGTCCTCGGAGCCGATTTTTCGCAGCCGATGCTGCAACGTGCCGTGGCCAAGAATTCTCGTGGTCATCGCGCCGTCTTCTTCCTGGAGGGCGACTGCCTTTCACTTCCCTTCGCGGACGGGTGCGCGGACGCCGTCACCACGGCCTTCGGATTCCGCAACCTTGCGAGCTACGCGCTGGGATTGCGTGAAATGCGGCGAGTGTTGAAGCCGGAAGGCGTGGTCGCCATTCTGGAGTTTTCAACCGTTGAGTGGCCTCTGTTCGGCCCTGTTTTCCGAGCTTACTTTGCAGGAGTGCTGCCGTGGATCGGGAACTCGATCTCCGGCGTGCGGGGCGCCTACCAGTACTTGCACGATTCGGTCAAACATTTCCCAAACCAGGAGGAACTGGCGGCGCTGATGCGCGAAGAGCGATTCGAAGGCGTGCGATACCGGAACTTCATGGGAGGAGTGGCGGCGCTGCACTTGGGCGTGAAACCGGGAAGTCAGAGTCCTTGATGCGGGTACTCCGAGCGAGGGCAGGAACCGCGTATTCTTCCGGAAGCCCGCCCATCGTGTTGAGGAAGCTCTTTACTGGTGACTCTTTTGACCTTCTTCCTTTTGCCGTTTCTGAATTTCCTGGTTGATCTCGTCAATCCTCTTCTGCGCCTGCTCGATGGCTGCTTTGGCGGCAGCGATCTCTGCCTGTTTGGCGTCAATCTTAGAAGCCACGTCAGCCTGGACACCGGGATTCAATTCCCGTGCCTGCTGCAATTGAAGGAGACTCAACTCGTTTTCAGCAAGGCGTTCTTGTTCCTTGGCGTTTGCCAACGCCTGATTTGCGTCTTTCAACTGGTCGCCGAGAGGCGCCTTTGAATCCGCTTTGAGCTGCGTCTGTTTTGCAGCTTGGATATCCGTAGCCCAGCCTCGATTTCCTGCTTCCACCCAGCCCGGCTCGCCGCCTTCGCGGGCCAACTGCACCCTTAAGTCTTGAATGACCTGCTCGTCCTCTGTAATTTGCTGCTTCTTCTCATCAATCTGGCTTGTGAGCTTGCCAATATTACTCCGCGAATATTCCTGCATTAGGGCCTTGGTGGGATCCGGATAGTACTGCATGTTGGACTGGGCGAGCTTTTGCCGAAGTACAGAAAGCTCGCGTTGGTCGGTTTCCAGACGCTGCTGCAGCATGGCCATGTGCGACCGGAAATACTCTTCACCATGAGGGCCGGTGGGACCCGGCTCAGCCGCGCTTGGGCCGGGGTTAGCGGCTTCCACGGCCGGTGTTGCCGGTCCTACGACGCTCAAGCCACCACCGCCGCGCGGCAGATTGTCATTGGTATAGACTTTGACGTTCCGGGGATTTTCCTTCTTCTCTTCCGCTCGAAGCTTCCTCGCGACTTCACCGAGAGAGGGAGGGCTTATTTGCGAGTTGGCCGATGCAGGTTGCGTCTGTCCCCACAAAGGGAAAGACATCAAGCAAACGAAGCCAAGAGTTAGTATTTTCCTCATATGCCTAAACCCTCGTATCACGATTAGGTGTTGATACCACTGTAAACCCATGGAACTCCCATTTCAACGTGAAAGATCGGATGATTGGAAGCGCGACATGAGGCCGTGGGAGTAGCCTCTTCATTCTGACGATGGCACGTTCGGGGTTTTTCGCCACCGAGAGCGAGCTTGGGAATGAATCGGATGGGATGAGGATCAACTGAATGACAAGCTTGGCGCGGCGCAGAACTACGCCGCGTCCTGAGCTCCAGACAGAACATTTTTCAAATAATCCAGGCCGGCCTTCATGCTCTCGACGGGGCGCACAACGCTTTTGCCGTACTCAATGTCCTGCTCAACAATCGCCCAGCCGCAATATCCGATTTCCCGGAGTAGCCGGAAGAATGCAGGAAAGTAAATGCAACCCTTGCCAATCTGGGAGAACACACCTTGCGCCACCGCTTCGGCAAAAGTCAGCCTCCTGCGCCGTGCTTCGCCCAGGACTTCAGCATTGATGTCCTTGATGTGAACGTATCGCAGCAGCGCCCGGTACTTCCGGGCTTCTTCGAGGGGATCACCACCTCCGTAAACACAGTGACCAGTATCCAGGCAGAGTCCGATCCCGGTTCCCGACAGTGTTTCAAAAAGCCTTTGCACCTCCGCCGGCGTTTCAATGTGCGTGGCCACGTGTGGATGGAAAACCGCTGCGAGCCCGAATTCGTCTGCGACCTTTTCGATCTCGCGAAGGACTTCTCCGACATTCTGCCATTGATCTGGTTTGAGGGAGGAGCTGCCATCGGCGGGCACCCGGCCGGCCATCCGCTGCCGGTCCGGAGTCTGGGCATCGGAAAGCACCAGGAGAGGGCCCTTCAAGGCCGCGAGCACTTTTCCAACTTTCCTGACGTGATCAACGGCTTGGGCCGCTAAGGCTGGCTCGGAGAGTGCCACCGGAACGAAGGCGGAGAGCATCGCCAGCTTGCGAGATTGAAGGGCGGGCTGGAGTTGTGCGGGATCGACGGGATAAAAACCATAGGGGCCTAACTCCGTTCCCTGATAGCCTGCGGCGGCAATCTCATCGAGCACTCGTTCCCAGGGTTGATCCCAGGCGGCGTCGCGAAAATCCTGTACGCCCCAACTGACGGGAGCAGAAGCGAATTGAATATTGGGGCGAGGGTTGTTCATCGGATCAATTCGATCCTCTTAGACGTTTTCGACATTGGGAGTTCAGTCGATCTTCCCGGCTTCGACGGCAGAATCCAGTCGCACCATTTGCTTCTTTCGCGCACTCTCGTAACAAGCCTCAATCAGTTCGACAACGCGGTAGCCGTCTTCGCAGGTCACGGGGCAGGTCCCTTTGCCTTCCAGGGCATCCACGAAGAGCCTGTCTTGCTCGGAGTAGCCCCACTTTTCGTTTCTCGACCACAATCCGTAATCCAATGTCACGGTTTCCGCGCTAAGGGATGAGGTATAGGCCAGCCGCTCCATCTCGAACGTTTCGTAGGTAGAGTGGTGTCCATAGACCTCAAACCGCTCAAACGGAAAGTGCCAGCTGGCGTGAGCAAAGGTCTTGAGCGTTGCCTGAACCCCGGATTCAAATGAAAGTAATATCGAGAAATCATCGAGCTCTTCGTTCTGATGCGCCCGCGCCGCCACCTGAACCCATTCAACGTCGCCAAAGAAAAACCGCATGAGATCAAAAATGTGGACGGGTGTTTCATAGAGGAACCCACCCGTGAATTTCCCGTCGCCGACCCAGGGAGGATGAACCAGTTCGCCGCGGTTCATCTTGGCATGGACGGAGAGGGGCAATAGCCGGCCTTCGCGGATGGCCTGCTTAAGAATCTTGTAAACGGGCGCAAATCGCCGGTTGTGACCCACCTGGAAATTGACCTTAGCCTTCAGGGCGGCGTCGCGCACCGCGCGCGCTGAATCCAAAGTGAGGGCAAAGGGTTTCTCGCAGAAGACATGTTTCCCGGCAGCCACAGACTTCAGGGCTAGACCGGCGTGAGTGGTGTTGGGCGTACAGATGAAAACGGCGTTGCTCTTTTCCAATAGTTCGTCGAGGCTACTGGCCCATCGCGCCCCGTGCTGCGCTGCCAAAGCCTCGGCGCGTTCGGGGCGCTCGTCAAAAACCATGCCGATCCGTACCCGGGAATCCGCTGACAAGATCTCGGCATGAGTCCGGGCGATTTCGCCCGCTCCGATCATTCCAATCTCAATGGCCACGTTCAGTCCTCTTTTACGGCTCGATTTACAACCATGCCCTGTCAAGGAAACTATCCCAAAACGATTCGGCATCTGTCAAGAACACGATGCGGACTCTTCTGGAGAGGCAATGCGAGGAAACGGATCTGGAGGCCGGTCAGTGTGCTGTCTCGGGGCGGACGAGCGGGACCCGCCGGTCCGGGGCGGGCCAAGACTTACGCAGATGAGCATATCGCGGGTCATCGCTGGCTGCAAAGGAACGGGCGCTGCCGGCCAGGACGTTCAGGTAGTAGACGTTGTAGCCGTAAGCCGCAACAACCGGGTGATATCCATCCTTGATCAACACCACATCGCCGTCGGCCACTTTGAGAGTGATATCCCGCGTACCGGCCGCATCGTAGAGCCGCTGGAAAGCGTAGCCTGCAGGGTGGTCGATCCGGTAATAGTAGGTTTCATCCAGATCGGCCTCGACAGGCATGTTGTGAACGTCGTGTTTGTGCGGAGGATAGCTCGACCAATTGCCGCTCGGCGTATAAACTTCGCAAATCAGCAGGCGATCCGCCGGAAACTCGGGGCGGATGATATCCAGAATTTGCCGGGTGGCGTTTCCGCCGCCGCGGATTTCCAAGCGGATGTCGCGCGGCGTGATGACTCGTGGCGCCAGCCTGGCTTCTGAAGGAGCGCGGCAATCCGCGAATTCGCAGCTCGTCTCAGCCGATACCTCAAAAGCGGTGCGAGCCGGCAAATAGACGGCATAAGGGTAGCCGCTGAAAACGTTGGCTCGGTGCCCAATCGTCTTCGGCCCCGCGCCCCAATCCACAGAAAACTTACCACCCAGCGCCACCAAGGCGGCTTCCTCTGCGCCAGTGTCGCTTTGCCAATATTGGCCTCTGAGCAAGCGGCGGACGGAGAAATTGAGCGTTTGCCACCCCGCTTGGTCACGGGTAATAGAAACCAGGGTTCCGGATTTATCGGGCGGAATAGGCACCGGGTGAAATAGAACCTGTTGCGCGTTGCCGCCTTCCTGCATACGACCTCTCAGCCCACCGCATCGCTATTCGGAGTCCGTTCGAGGCTGGATTGACCGATGTCATCCGCAATCAAAGCATCGCTAGAAAAAGTAGCGTTCTTTCTTGCGGGCTTGGTCATACTCCTTGCGGGCCGCCCGCACGGACTCAAGCTGGGACACTTCCGCCACCGGAACATCCCACCAGGACTCGTAACCAGGCACGTTGAGCGTGCTGTCCACTTCGATGACGGTGACCGTGGTGTGGCTGCTCGAGCGGGACTCCTCCAAGGCTTCCTTCAGTTCGTCCCGGGTCCGCACCAGCCGCGCCTTGGCGCCCAGGCTTTGGGCATTAGCGGCAAAATTCACGGGGACAGTGTCTCCGGCGAGCTGGCCGCCAGTCCGGAAGCAATATTGCGTGGCAAAACCCTCGCAGCCGACGGAGCGGCTCAGCCCGCCAATGCTCTTGAATCCGTGGCTGTCCAGCACCACCACATTGAGTTTGTACCCTTCCTGCACCGCGGTATGAATTTCCTGAGCCATCATCAGGTAGGAGCCATCGCCCACCATCACGAAAACCTCGCGGCTTGGATCGGCCATTTTCACGCCCAACCCGCCCGCAATCTCGTAGCCCATCGTGGAGTAACCGTACTCCAGGTGATATCCCTTGGGATCGCGGGTTCTCCATAGCTTGTGGAGATCGCCCGGCAAACTGCCCGCCGCGCCCACCACGACGTCCTTCGGCTGTGAAACCGCATTCACCACGCCAATCACTTCGCCCTGGCTGACCGGCGGCCCGTGCCGAAGGTTGTAAATCCGGTCCACTTCCCGCTCCCATTCCTCGCGGAAGCGGCCGATTCGCTCGCGGTAGCTCTCCGCCGCGCGGTAACCCTGGAGCGCGGCTGCAAGTTCCTGCAACGCCTCTCGGGCGTCCGCCACCAGCGCCAGCCCGGAGTGCTTGAGGGCGTCGAATTCTGCGGCATTAATATTCACAAACTTGACGGTGGGATTTTGGAAGGCGGTTTTTGAGGCCGTCGTGAAGTCGCTGTAGCGCGTTCCGACGCCGATGACGAGGTCCGCTTCACGGGCCAGAATATTGGCTCCTGGCGTACCCGTCGCGCCCATCGCCCCCAGAGCTTGCGGATGGTCAAAGCACAGAGACCCCTTCCCTGCCTGGGTCTCGACGACCGCCATGCCGGTCTGCGCCGCGAAACGCGACAGGGCCTCCGTGGCTTCCGAGTAAATCACGCCGCCGCCTGCGATGACGATCGGCTGTTTGGAAGCACGGATCGCGGCAGCGGCGGCCCGGACCATCTCTCGATCGCCGCGCGCCCGCTGAACGACCCAGGTGCGCTTCTCAAACAATGCACTCGGAAACTCAAAGGACTCCGCCTGGACGTCCTGCGGCATCGCCAGCGTTACGGCGCCGGTCTCGGACGCGGAGGTGAGCACGCGCAGAGCTTCGGGAAGCGCGGTCAGGATTTGCTCCGGGCGCTCGATCCGGTCCCAGTAGCGGGATACAGGCTTGAAACAGTCATTGACGGAGATGTCCTGGGTTGAAGGCAATTCGAGTTGTTGCAGGACGGGAGCTACGTTGCGCCGCGCAAAGATATCTCCTGGCAGCAGCAGAACCGGCAAGCGGTTGATGGTGGCTGCCGCGGCGCCGGTCACCATGTTGGTGGCCCCCGGACCGATCGAAGTGGTGCAGACCAGGGACCGCAGGCGATTGCTCATCTTGGCGTAAGCCGCGGCCGTGTGCACCATCGCCTGTTCGTTGCGGCAGAGGTAAAAGGGAAAATCCCGGTTTTCGAGCAAAGCTTCTCCGAGACCGGCGACGTTGCCGTGTCCGAAGATTCCGAAGCACCCGGCGAAAAAGGGCCGCTCAACTCCGTCCCTCTTCACGAACTGTTGTTTCAGGAACTGGATGGTAGCC
>JBOGKI010000225.1:0-7378 GCA_050745605.1 Terriglobia bacterium
CCTGTCTACCGCAGCATTGTTGCTGACCTGCTTAGTCCTGTTTCCGCGTTTCTCAAGCTCGCGCCTCAGGTCGGAAGCAGCGCGCTGTCATCCCCGCGTAAGCATGCGCTCCGCGGAAGCGGGGGGCGGGAATCCTCGCGACGCCGTCCTGCGCCGTATCAATTTCTTCTCGAAAGCGTGGAGGGTGGCGAGCACGTTGGCCGTTACACCTTCTTTGGGCTGGACCCGTTTCAGGTGGTTACCTGCCGGGGCCAGCACATCACGCTCGCTCGCGGAGAAGAACGTGTTGAAGAGTCGGGAAACATTTTCCAGTATCTGCGCGCGACCGGCAGCCGCTTCCACCCTGTTCAGGCTGCAGGACTGCCGCCATTTTCGGCAGGAGCGGTTGGATATCTTTCCTATGAGGCCGTTCGTATGCTGGAGCGCCTTCCGCCTCGCGTTCCACCGGATGTGGAGCTGGACGATGCGGTTTTTATGTATTTCGCGCATCTTCTGGCATTCGACCATGTTCAACACCGGCTCTACCTGGTGGCGAATGTCCTGACGCAGGAGGGTCCGGGAACTTTGAGGCAGAAATACGACGATGCCGTCCAACGCCTCGACCGCATGGAGGAAGCCTTGCGCCGCCCACTGCGGTTGCCGAAAATCCCGCTGCCGCGCGGACCGCTGCGATTTCGTTCGAACATGACGCCGGCCCGCTACGAAGAAATGGTTGAACAGGGTAAGGAATACATACGCGCCGGTGATGTGTTCCAAGTGGTGCTTTCCCAACGCCTCACCGTGCCGCAGCGCGTTCCGCCTTTTGAAGTCTATCGCGCGCTGCGCGTGGTGAATCCTTCGCCTTACCTCTATTTTCTGCGCATGGGCGATTCCACGGTGCTCGGCTCCTCGCCGGAAATGCTGGTGAAGGTTTCCGGGCGCTCTGTGGAATACCGGCCCATCGCGGGTACACGGCCCCGCGGCCACACGGAAGAGGAAGACCGACGGCTTGAGGAGGAGCTGAAATCTGACGAAAAAGAACGCGCTGAGCACATCATGCTGGTCGATCTCGGCCGGAATGACATTGGCCGCGTTTGCGAGTACAACACGGTCCGCGCCAAGGACGTCATGTTCGTCGAGCGGTATTCTCATGTGATGCATCTGGTTTCCTCAATTCAAGGCACACTACGAGCCGGTGAAGATAGCTACTCGGCTCTGGCCGCTTGTTTTCCGGCCGGAACCTTGACCGGCGCTCCCAAGGTCCGGGCCATGGGGATTATTGATGAACTCGAACCCACACGGCGCGGCGTCTACGGCGGTTCCGTGCTCTACCTCGATTTTTCAGGAAATTTGAACGCCTGCATTGTCATCCGCACGGTATTGGTGAAAGGAGACAAAGCCTACCTTCAGGCCGGGGCCGGCATCGTCGCTGATTCGGCGCCCGCTCTGGAGTATCAGGAGTGCATGAATAAGGCTCGCGCCATCCTCAAGGCGATCGAAATGGCGGAGAAGGGCTTGTAGCTCGTGCATTTTATCGGAACAGGTTTTCTGATAGCGAAGGAGTAGTGGTGCAGTTTGCCGTAGCGGCGATTGGCGTCTGCCTCGCTGCAAAGCGGGGAGCGCCGAAACCCATGTGAAATCAACAACGGCGCTCACAGGCCGCCGCTACAGAACCCAAGCTGCACCCGTACTGACGAAAAGCTCCCATTGCGCGCCGCACCAGGTTGGGTTACGATGAGTGCGAAATGGAGCAGCAAGTTGGAATCCCGATAACACATTATGGCTTGGCCGCAAACCGCCGGAGGTTCAATGAGCGGCGCTGGCGGGTGGTTTCGAGCTTCCTGTTGGTGATAACCTTGGGTGCGATTCCCGGCTGGGCTCGCTCCACGACACCGCTCAGGGCCTTGGTCTTCGACCTTTCCGGCCACGCGGTAAATCCCTTCCAGACAAAGCATTCGTCCGCCACGGTTCTCATCTTCATCCGCACCGACTGCCCTATCTCCAACCGTTACGCGCCGGAAATCCAGCGCATTGAGGCGGAGTTTATTCCCCGTGGAGTGGTCTTCTGGTTGATCGATCCGGATCCCACCGAATCGGCCACCGTTCTTCGCCAGTATCTCAAGCAATACCGCTATGAGGACACCATCCACGTCCTCCGCGACCCGACGCACACGCTGGTTGGGGAAACGGGAGTGACGGTGACGCCCGAGGTCGCGGTCTTTTCAGATGCGGGCGAGATGCTTTATCGCGGGCGCATTGACAACTGGTATGTTCGCCTGGGCAGATATCGCCCCACTGCCACCACCCATGACCTGGATGCTGCGCTCGCTGCAATTCTGGCGGGGAAGCCCGTCAGCCGCAAGACCACCCCGGCCTTCGGCTGCTTTATCGCCGACATGCAATGAAACGAGGACCGAAGCTCAGCCCCCGGCTCCGTGGTGTCGCTGGCGCCGCCGCCCTCTTGTGGGTGTGCGCGCCTTGCTCAAGCCGGGCGCTTCGTGCGGCGAACCAGCCATCGGTTTTGTCCGCAGCCGGCGCGCGCCATATAACCTTCAATCACGACATTGCCCCGATTCTTTTCAAATACTGCGCTGTCTGTCACAGTCCGGGCGATTCCGGCCCATTCAATCTGCTCACTTACGAGGATGCCCGCCGCCATGCCCATCAGATGGTTGCCGTCACCAGAATTCGCTTCATGCCTCCCTGGTTGCCGGCGCCAGGGTATGGGGATTTTATGGGCGAACGGCGTCTTACCCAACAGCAGATTGATACCTTCAGGCAATGGGTGGAGGATGGTGAGCTTCAAGGTGGCCCCAAAGATCTTCCTGCAGCTCCGCACTATGTTCCGGGTTGGCACCTGGGCAAGCCGGACCTGATATTGACAATGAGCCAGCCCTACACGCTGCGTGCCAACGGCTGGGACGTCTACCGGAATTTCATCCTTCCGGTTCCGATCACTTCGCCCCGTTACGTCAAGGCTATTGAGATTAATCCCGGCAATGCGCGGATCATCCACCATTGCAATCTCATGGTGGACCCGGCGCGATCCCTGCGGCGGCTCAACGGACGTGACGGCCGCCCGGGTTTTCCGGGCATGGACCTGAGCGTTGGATCGGAGGTTTTTGCACCGGCCAGCCACTTCTTATTTTGGAAGCCGGGGGCGCCGCCTTACGTCGAGCCGGACGGCTTGGCTTGGGAGCTCGATCCGGGAACCGACCTGATCTTGAATGTTCACATGCAACCGGTGGGCAAGCCGCAGACCTTGCAAGCCAAGGTGGGTCTTTACTTCACGGATCAGCCACCCACCAAACATCCGATGCTCATTCAACTTGAGGATGATGGGGCGCTTGACATTCCACCTGGCGACAAGAATTTCGTTATTACGGACCAGTTTACCGTGCCCATCGACGTCTACGCCTATGGCGTTTATCCGCACGCCCACTATCTGGGCAAAGATCTTGAAGGTTACGCCACGCTCCCGGATGGAACGCGGACATGGCTGATCTGGATTAAGCATTGGGACCAAAACTGGCAAGGGGTGTATCGCTACGTCAAGCCGGTTTTCCTGCCGAAGGGCACGGTCCTCCACATGATCTATACCTATGACAACTCTGCGGACAATCCCTTGAATCCCAACAGTCCGCCCAAGCGTGTGGTGGCAGGCAATCGCGCTTCCAATGAGATGGGACATCTCTGGATTGAGGTCGTGCCCCGCGTGCCAAAGATTGCCGGTCTCGATTCCCGGATGGTGCTCCAGGAAGCCATGATGCGGCACTGGCTGGACAAATATCCGGACGATTTTGTGGCCCACTTCAATCTGGGGGCGGTGCTCCAGGCGGAAGGTAAGCCTGATGAAGCCATTGGACAGTATCAAGCCGCCCTTAAAGCGCAGCCGGCGAATGCTGCGGCAGAAACCGGTTTGGGTACCGCGCTCGAAGCGCAGGGAAAGCTTACCGAGGCGATGCCGCATTTCCGCCGCGCCATCAGCATCCAGCCCAACTACTCTGATCCACATTACAACCTTGGGGTTTGCCTTCTGGCGCAGGGGAAAGACGATGAAGCGATGAATGAGTTCCGCGAAGTTCTGCGGCTGAAGCCGGATGACTCCATGTCCCGGCACCACCTCGCCGACGCGCTGCGGGACCGCGCCGGAAGCGAGTATGAAAAGGGCAGTTTGCCGGACGCCATCGCGGATCTGCAGGACGTGTTGCGACTCGAACCCAAGGATATCGACTCCTGCAACAACCTGGGAACCGCCTTAGCGCGAGAAGGCAACCTGGCCGAAGCTGAAACCTACTTCGAGCGCGCGCTGCAAATCGACCCTAAAAATGCTGCTGCACAGCGCAATCTTGAACTGGCGCGGTCGTTGATCAAGCGGCAACCGTGAACTGCCGTAGTGTAGACTCCATCGCCTAAACATATGGTGGGGCATCAGCTTAGGCAGCGTCGGCATCACAGGTTCAATGGCCACTGGAGGGGAATCGGGGATGCGCGGCGCAACATGCTTGTTGGCGATCTTGCTCCTGCCTTCCACGGGTGCGCTCGGAGCATCGGGAACGATGGATGCTTCAAGCAAACCCCAGCCGATCGCCATCGACTGGGACAAATACCCGCCGCCCAAGCTCATCAATGGCATCGGCCACGAATCCCTCAAGATAACCACCAGCTCGGCCCAGGCGCAGGTGTATTTCAACCAGGGACTTAATCTGCTGCACTGCTTCTGGTTTTTTGAAGCCTATCGAGCTTTCAAGTACGCCTCGCAGCTTGACCCGTCAGCCGCGATGCCGTATTGGGGAATGGCCGAAGTGCTTGGGCCCGTCGATGCCATGAAAACTGAGCGCAAGGCGGCCATCGAGAAGGCAAAATCTCTTTCAGCGACGGCTTCCGAGCAGGAACAGTTTTACATCCGGGCCGAAGCTGACATCGAAAACTCGCAAGACGAAAAGGCTCAAGCGGCTTATCGGGCAGAGATGGAAGCTTTGATCGATCAGTACCCGGATGACGTCAACGCCAAGCTGATGCTTGCCCTATCGGAAATGGCTGGCTACGATCACAACGGCAAGCCCAACAAAGGCGAGATGTACTGCCAGGCGCTCCTGCGCAACGTCCTTTTGGTGCATCCTGACGACGACGCAGCCCATCATTTCTGGATTCATGCCCTGGAGGGCGGACCGCACTTAGACCGTGCCTTGAGGAGTGCAGAAGTCCTGCCGAGCCTCGCGCCAGCCTCGGGCCACATCGTTCACATGCCCGGGCACGTCTACTACCGGCTTGGAGATTACGAGCGTGCCCGCCAAGCCTTTTTGAATTCAATGCATGTGGACGAAGCCTACATAGCAGCGCAGCACATTCCGCCGCAAGATGATGCGAACTATGGCCACAACCTTAGCTACTTGGTGGCCGCGGATGCCGAGACGGGGCGTTACAAAGAGGCGCGCCAGTATGCAGCAAAATTGAAGGACCTTCCCGCGGCAGCGGTCTACGGTATGCACGGCCAGGCTTTTCCATTGGCGGTGGGAAACACCCTCACGCGCCTGGACCTGCGTTTTGCGGACTGGCAGGGCGCAGCGCATGACCCGGTCGATCTCGGAGTCGGACCCGATGTGATGACGGCCGCGATTAAAAAATATCCGACGGGACTAAAGCTCTTTGCCCAGGGCATGGCGGACGTCCAGAATCGAGACCTAAGCGAAGCGCAATCCCAAGGCGAGGCGCTGGAGGCGCTGCTCTGGCGTGTCAGCCAAGAAGGTGACCAAAAACAGAAAGACTCCGCCACCCCTGTCGTGAAGCATTTGAGCATCTTCTCACTGGAGCTTCAAGGCAGCATCAAATTGGCGCGGGGCGCAAACGGTGAGGCTTTCCGCCTGTTGCATCAGGCCGTGGACGACGAAAGTAACCTGGGTTATCGGGAGCCGCCGGATTTCTTCCGGCCCGCCATCGAGGAGCTGGGCAGCGCTTACCTGAATGCCAAACAGTGGGCGAAGGCTCGGGATGCGTTTAACTGCGAGCTGCATGACCGGCCAAAAAGTGGATTCGCACTCTTCGGCATTGCGCAATCCTATGCGTTAGCAGGCCAGTCCGGTCAGGCGGTGAAGGCTTACCAAGCCTTTCTTGCAGAATGGCAGCACGCGGATTCTAACCTGCCCCAGATCGAAGAAGCCAAATCGTACTTGGCTAAACACGAAAGTGCACAAGGCGTTGGCGACGGATGGGAATAATGCAACCAATCTTTCTTTGCGGCCTTTCGCGGCTTTGTGCGCGGGTGTTTTTGTCGGATAGCCACCGCACCCTTTTCTTCTTCTTAAGACAAGAGGCGTGCCTTGGGTCTTTCCATGGCCACGACGCAAGGTACTGCCCAGGTCCGTCCTGGTTTGTCCGCACCCCAAAAGACGGTTACAATAAATCAAGATGCTAACAGAACTTATCCAAATCGAGACTTCACCCGCACGCCCACGACGGCCGGATTGGCTGAAGGTGCGCATTCCGGGCGGAGACAATTACTTCGAGCTGAAGCGGCTGATTCACGGACTCGACTTG
Organism: Terriglobia bacterium; assembly: GCA_050745605.1. Lineage (GTDB taxonomy): Bacteria > Acidobacteriota > Terriglobia > UBA7540 > UBA7540 > CALCEB01. The sequence continues at coordinate 6,517 of JBOGKI010000225.1, forward strand.
CACACTGTATGTGAGAGCGCCCGCTGCCCCAACATCGGAGAATGCTGGGGACATCGTACCGCCACGTTCATGATTCTGGGCAACCTCTGCACGCGGCGCTGTGGGTTCTGCGCAGTACCCAAGGGAATGCCTTCGACGATGGATTGGGATGAGCCGGAGCGTGTGGCGCAAGCGGCCGCGAAGATGGGTTTGCGCTATGTGGTGGTGACTTCTGTTGACCGCGACGATCAAAGAGACGGCGGCTCCACGATGTTCGCGCTCACCATTGAGGCGCTGCGACGGCACGTTCCCGGCGTGAAAGTGGAAGTCCTGATTCCGGATTTTCACGGGTCGGATGCAGCACTGGAAACCGTCCTTCAGGCACGGCCCGACGTGCTGAATCACAATGTTGAAACGGTGCCGCGATTGTATCCCGTGGCTCGCAAAGGGTCGCGCTATGAGCGGTCCTTGCGCTTGTTGGCCCGCGCCCACCAGAAAGCCCCGCAGATCCCCACCAAGTCGGGGCTCATGGTCGGACTGGGTGAAGCTTTTGAGGAAGTCGTCGAGGTTCTAAGAGACCTGAGCGCCGCGGGCGTGGGCATTGTCACCATCGGGCAATACTTGCGGCCTTCCGGTGAGCAGTTGCCGGTGGCGCGCTTCTACACGCCCGATGAATTTGCTGCGCTTCGGAAAGAAGGCTCGAAAGCTGGTATCAAGCATGTAGAATCCGGCCCGCTGGTCCGCAGTTCCTACCATGCCCACGAACAGACCGCATCTTTCGAGGCTCGTGTGCGGCGATAACCCCACCGAATCAACCTGTCAAGGACCCACGAACCGCTTTTTGTCCATGGAAAACGGGCGCGGTGACAATCCCCTACTGGAT
>JBOGKI010000226.1:0-7327 GCA_050745605.1 Terriglobia bacterium
GCTCTGACCCGCTGTAACGCAGCAAAAGCCGGGCAAACCTGAAATACAAAGATTCCCCCGTGCCCGGGACTGCATCCTCCACCACACTCAAGTCGAAGCGGTAAAGAGAGAAGGGCTTGCCGCCGAGGCCGATTCGGACCTCGCGCTTGATCACGCGCCGGGTACCCCAGTATAGCAAGAGGCCGAGCCCTGCCGCCAACGGCAAGACCAGAGGGAAGAAGAGCAAGACCAAGACGACATCCATCGCCCGTTTGAGGACACGATGGACCGGACTCAACGCTGTTTGGCGCAGCTCAAAAATCGGGATTCCATCGATGCGGGAGCTTTCAATCTGGCTGGTATGAAGCTCGTAATACTCGGGCACCGACTTGATCGAGATTCCCTGTCTCTGACATTCCGCAATGAAATCCAGGGTTTCGCTGTCACGCCGGATGGGAATGGCGAAAATCAGCTCATGAACATCGAGGTCCGCCAGCTTGCGCGCCATCATTTCGGAAGCACCCGCAACGAACTCGTGGGGATGGCCATGCCCGATCGCCGCTCTTCCCGGCGCGGGGTTCAAGAAACCGAGCAGTTTGTAATGAAGGTCCAGATGCCGCTGGACCCGTTCCGCCAACTCCGCCGCCACCTCCGACTGGCCGACAATGACGACCCGCCGCAAACCGATTCCGTATCGCCTCAGCCACTTCATCAAAGCGCGATAGCCGAGGCGCGTGATCACCATGAACAACAGAACCAATCCGGCAAGAAATGAAAAGAGCAGGCGGGAATAAAAAATCCTGGCCAGGTACATCCCGGCCAGCAGCGCGGCAATCAGGAATGCGGAGGAGGTGATGAGCTGGGCCAGCGCCAGGGGAGAGTCTCCGGAGGACGGAAACTGTTCCAACCCGTGGAGAAAAAAGATGAGCACCCACGCGCTGAGCGTAAAAGCAATGCCGTAGCGGTACGCGAAGAAAAGCGGCGTATGAGGAGCCGGGGTAAACATGCCGCTCTCGTATCGCAGGAAATAAGCGACGCGGAAAGCCAAGAAAATGGCAGCCAGATCACCCAGAAGCAAGATGTATTTGGGAAAATTGCCCTTCATCATTCCTGCATGGCTAGGTTGTGAATTCTTGTTCTTCTTTTAGCAAGGTGTCGGTCGCATGTCATCCGGAGCGCAGCGAACGATCTCAAGAATAGAGACAACAGATCGATGACGAGTACCCAGAAAGAGGCCACCAATCGATGCCTCATCTCTGGTCTCTCGTCTCTTATCACTGTCCCCAAGCTGCTTCGCCTTGCCCAGCATGACAGCGGTTTGGGGAGCCCTCTCGACTGTAGTTTCAGCGTCTGGGCAAAGGCTCCAGACCTCACCCGGCTGATCCTCAGGCAAAGCCCTATCATAACCCTGAATAATATCCTGGACGTTAAAAAATCCACGCAGGGCCGCGACCCCCTCCCCCACAACACGGGTGGCCGGGCGTCAACCTCCGTCAGGCGCCGTCGCGACCGGCAATACCAGTCGCCAAGCCGCTCGCACTCATCTATTCGCCTTCGGGCTGGCGCGCTTTCGGTGAAGCATCCCGTCCGAGAAGCACGATGCCAACCGTCTTGAAAATGATCTTAAAATCCAGCCATAGGGACCAATTATCGATGTATTCCAGGTCTTTTGCCACCCAAACCTCAAAATCGGGACTATGACGCGCCGTGACTTGCCAGAGCCCGGTCAGCCCTTGTGGCGCCGACAAACGCCGTCGTTGCCGTTGGTCATAAAGGGCTACTTCGCTGGGGGACTGCGGCCGCGGACCCACCAGGCTCAGATCCCCTTTGATGACGTTCCAAAACTGAGGGATTTCGTCAAGGCTGTACTTGCGGAGGATGCGTCCTAAACGCGTGACGCGGGGGTCATTGGGAATCTTGATCATACGGTTACCACCGGCGTTGAGGTGCGCAAGGTCCCGCAGCATGTGGCTGGCGCCGTTGACCATGGACCGGAACTTATACAAGCTAAAGACACGGCCACGCTCGCCCACGCGGCCGGCGCTGTAGATAACCGGCCCTTCCGAGTCCAATTTGATCAGCAGGGCGATCGCCGCGCAAACGGGCAGCAGGACGATTCCCAGTGGCACGGCAATCACCATGTCCGCAAGCCTCTTCAAAACCTTCTGAAGCTGGCTTCGCCGTTCGCGCGTGACCGGTTGGAATTCCGCTTCAGGAACAGAAGGCATAAGAATTATCAGTATTTTGCGCTGGAAGAGCCCTCCTCGGTAGCGGCGCTCTGTGAGCGCCGAAAGGCCAGCGGTCCCTGCCTACGTCGAGGTAAACTCAGACCGCCACAGCCTAATGGCGGTGCAAAACGCCTCTTCAGCATCCTCTTAGACCAGCGCCTTGATCGTCGCCTGGTTCGCTTCCCCCGTAAACGTTAAACGGCTTCCTGCCGGCCGCTTCGGCGTATTTCTCCTTTACGAACTGTTGGATCCGGGTTCGGAATTCGGATTCATCGAAGATCAGGGCATGACATCGAATGCGCTCCGGCTCAAAGGTCCGCAGTTCGAACTCACGCAAGGCGCGAGCCAGCGAACCCGCCGTCTGCTCTTCAAACAAAAGCCCCGTTTCGCCATGCTTCACGATCTCCAGAGCGCCGCCGCCCCGGCACGCAATCACAGGCTTGCCATAAGCCTGCGCTTCTAGCATCACAATGCCAAAATCCTCGATGCCGGTGAAAACCAGGGCGCGGCACCGGGCATAGCATTCCGCCAGGGCCGAGTCGGAAACCGTGCCAAGAAATTCGATGTTTTTCCCAGCCAGCGTGCGCAGCTCGCGCTCCTGCGGTCCCGTGCCCACGATCTTCAGCGGCAGGCCAAGCTGGTTGAAGGCCTCAATCGTCACGTCCACCCTTTTGTAGGCCATCAGGCGCGTCACCGCCAGAAAATAGTCCGCGCTCGAATGCGAAAGCGCAATAGACTTCACCCGGACCGGCGGATAGATGATCACCGAATCACGCCGGTAGAACTTGGCGATCCGCGCCGCCGTGGCGGAACTGATCGCCACGAAGTGGTCCACGCGGTCCGCGGAAACCCGGTCCCACACGCGTAGACGGCTCAGAACGGGGTCCACCAGCGGGCGTTTCCATCCCTGGCGGAAAATGGTATTGCGATGGAAATGATATTCGGACCACAAGTAGCGAAGAGGTGAATAGCAGTAACAGATATGGCAAGCTTCCGCCGGTGGCAGCACGCCCTTGGCGAACGCAAACGAAGAACTTACAATCACGTCAAATCCAGCCAGATCGAACGCCTCAACCGCTAGCGGGTATAGTGGAAAATAGGCGCGGAAAAATCGTGCCGATCCCGGCAAGCGCTGCGCAAAGGAACACCGTATTTCGGCGCCGGGAAACATCGCCCGCGACACGGCTGCGTCCTGCACCAGCGTATAAATTGGCGCCTCGGGGAAGACGGCGTGGAGATTTTGCAGAACCCGCTCCGCCCCTCCCATATGAACGATGCAGTCGTGAACCAGAGCAACTCTCATGAAACGACCTGGCGATAAGTCATTAGCAGGTTGCGGAAAAACCCTGCAAACTGTCATCCTGGGGAGCCGCAGGCGACGAAGGATCTCCGTATTTGCTTGATTTCACAAATGCCGGGATTCTTCGCGGAGCCTGCCCTGCGCCTACCGGGATTCTTCGCTCCGCTCAGAATGACAGGCGAAGGGCTCAGAATGACACGGCTCAAGAGTTTTTCCGCAGCCTGTTAGCGGAAAGTTATCGAACTCGGTGAACAGCGCTTGCGATTTCCTGATCCACTTGAACCTCAGAATTCAGCCTCCAACCCGCATCCTGCCGGAACCTTGAAGGAGGCTCTCCCAATAGGATTTCAGGTCTCGAAGCGTGGTTTCCAGTTGATATTGAGGATTCCAACCGACTTCGCTTCTGGCCTTGCAGGGATCGCCCCAAAGCGCAGGCGGGTCATGGGCTCGGATACGCGAGCCGTCAACCTCCACGTTCACTTGGCTTGACACCAGACCGGTCAAGATCTCCAATATTTCTCTGATGGAGCGAAGCCGGCCGGAACAGAGTTGATAGACCTCGCCCGGTCTTCCACTTTCCAACAACAAACGGTAGCCCCGCACGATATCGCGAACGTCGCTGAAGTCGCGCTGGGCCTCCAGATTGCCAGCCACCACGGTTGGGGGACGCAATCGCAATGCGATCTCCGCAACTTGACGCGCCAGGCCCGAGCACACGAAACCAGGTTCCTGGCGGGGTCCGGTGTGGTTGAAAGGCCGTACACGGATTACTGGCAACCCGTAGGCCAGGAAGAACTGATAGGCTAACAGTTCCGCAGCAGCTTTGCTCCCCCCGTAGGGGCTGAGGGGCCGGAAGGGCGCGTCCTCAGACAGGGGCAATTCATTTTCGCTTACCCAGCCATAAACCGCCGACGAGCTAACGTAGAGAAGCCGGCTGTCAATTTCCAACTGGCGCCATGCCCAAAGGAGATTGAACGTGCCGGTAAAGTTCACATCGTAAGACGCCTTCGGATTACTGAACGAATCGGCGGGGGAAGAAATTGCGGCCAGATGGTAGATGCGTTGTGGTTTCAAGTCTCTTAGCACATCGGCAACGCGGCCGCCGTCCAAGAGGTCGCCGCGTTCAACGCGGACCTCCGAAAGGAATGGAACCAGGTTGCCAAGCGGGTCATGCGGAAGCACAAAAATGGCTACTTCCTCGCCCTGACGAATCAAATACTCCGCCAGGTGGGAACCTGCGAATCCTCCGCCCCCGGTGATCAGGCACTTCATAAAGCCATGTGCGCCACGGAGAAATTGCCGCTCTTGAGGCGGGCCACGTCCGCGTCCACCATCATCTTGATAAGATCCTCAAATGACACGTTGGGCTTCCACCCCAGTTCACGACGAGCCAGCGAAAAATCCCCCCGAAGGTGACTAATCTCAGCAGGTCGCAGGAGGGATGGGTCGCTCTCTACGTAGTCCCGGTAATCCATGCCGGCATGTCCGAATGCCACTTCCAGGAGATAGCGAACCTTGTGGGGGATCCCCGTTGCGATCACATAATCCCGCGGCGAATCCTGTTGCAACATCTGCCACATGGCTTGGACATAATCCCCGGCAAATCCCCAATCCCGTTCCGCGTCAAGATTCCCCATTTTCAGTTTCCGTTGCATGCCGAGCTTGATCCGGGCGGCGCCGTAGCTCACCTTGCGAGTCACGAACTCCAGGCCACGGCGGGGCGATTCGTGGTTGAACAGGATGCCGGAGCATGTAAAGAGTTCGTAACTCTCCCGGTAATTGACGGTGATCCAGTGCCCGTATAACTTGGCGACTCCGTAAGGACTGCGCGGATAGAACTGCGTCTTCTCGCTCTGCGGCGTTTCGCGGGCCATCCCGAACATTTCGCTGGAAGAAGCCTGATAGAAACGGATGTTCGGATTGGTAATGCGAACGGCCTCCAGCATGCGAGTGACCCCCAGCGCCGTGAATTCACCCGTCAACACCGGCTGATTCCAGGAAGTGGGCACGAACGACTGCGATGCCAGATTGTACACTTCCTGTGGCTCGCTTTTCTGAAGCGCGCTGATCAACGAGTTCTGGTCCAGAAGGTCGCCGGGCAATAGTTCAATCTGGTCTTGCAGGTGAACCAATCTCTCAAAGTTCACGGTGCTACTACGCCGCACCAGACCAAAAACCTTGTACCCTCTTTCCAACAGGAACTCGGCAAGATACGATCCATCCTGTCCTGTAATTCCCGTGATTAGAGCTGTCTTTGACATTCAATTCTCTCTCTGGATTATGGTGTCAAGAAATTGATCAAACCGCAAAGGAATCTCGCGCGAGACGGGAAGCCGACGAGCAAGAACCGCAGCGCCACCTTCGGCTGCAACCAAAACTGCTGAAATGCCGAGCCCTTCGCACGTCATTCTTAGCGAAGCGAAAGATCTTCGCAGGTTCCGGCTAGGCTCCGCGAAGCATTTGCTGGCGCCCACCCACCCGATAAGAAAGGCAGATCCTTCGCTGCTGTGAAAATGGCCGGATGCGGCGTTGAAAATACGCCAGTTACTCGGCGTGCCGCCGTTGGGGCGGGGCTTGCCCTGCCCCAGGGCACCGCAAGCGGTGCCGCTACACCATTTTCATGCACGGTGGTGGGCCGAAGGCTCATGAGGTCTTCGCTAAGGATGACAACATCGCCCCAGTCGAAGGCCTAAGCCTTGTCCAGAAGCGTTAGTGGCATACGTCCTAGAGCGCGAAACGCAGGACACGAGGAGTTATGCCTGATGTTCGTGCTCCACCGTTGACCGGAATGATCACACAGGCCTGCGCGCCAGGAAAAGCACGTTGTTGTCCGGCATCACCTTCGGAATCGTCTCCAGCAAAGCCCCGGCCTGATCGTACCGTCCACCCACCTCAAAGCCGGCGCCGGTTAGCAGGCCCTCAACCTCCGAGACGCGATAGAGCCGCACGCCAAAGGGATGATCGGCAGGGGGGTCGCGGCGGGCTGAGTCTTCGGCAATCTGCATCTGAAAAAGAAAGCGGCCGCCCGGCTTCAGCACTTGGCACACTTCACGGAAGTAGCTCGCAACTGAGGCTCGGGGAATGTGTTGGAAGACAAAAAACGAAAAGCAGGAATCAAACGCATTCGAGGGGATGCCATTCAAGGAGCTCCCATCAACTCTCTGAAACCGCACGTTGCTTGCCTTGACTTTTTCCCTGGCTTTCTCAATCATGTGGTCGGAAATGTCAACACCTAAGACGGACTCGACCATCTGGCAAATGGAATTCTCCACTCGCCCAATTCCGCATCCGATGTCAAGAACCCGGGCCTGAGGACCCAAAAGGCCAAGAGCCTCCAACGACTTCGCTTGGTAGCGTCCGGATTGAAAAAATTCCTCCTCGTTCGTGCAGTCCGTGAGGATCGCCGCCGTTGCCGAGACCCGGCTTGCAAAGTTCCAATACGCGCGGCCGGATAATTTTCCCAGGGCGTAATACTTGACCCGCCGCAAGACATTGCGGAAAGGTTTCGGCGTGTGCTCGAACACAAACGTGCCCACAGCGCTCATTCGCTGTTTCTCCTTCGTCGGCCCAAGTGGTGAAGAGGTTCGATCCGCGGCATTCGCGCCGCAAAAGTCCGCGACCGAGAAAACAATATCAGGCGGAGTTATGCTGGTTTTCTGGTAAAACTAGCCCGAAGAATCCTTGTCTTCTCCCGACAGTACATTTGATTGCTGCACGGCCGCATCGCGTGAACGACAAGATTCAATCTGCCCGGCGACCTCACGGACTCGCTTGTAAAAAGCAATTCTCCTTCCGGCAAGGGCGCCAGGAAGGTATTCTC
>JBOGKI010000227.1:0-7320 GCA_050745605.1 Terriglobia bacterium
TCCTTACACGGCGCCATACTTCCGCAGGACGAATAGCTTCAACGAATTCAACCGCATCGTCAGCAGTAGAAACTCGGTGATCGGCATGGCTGTGGTCCCGCTCTCGGCCTATGCTGCCGGGCTGATCCGGCACGATTCCTACATGCAGCAGACGGCGCTGCTGGCCGGAGAGGCGGTGGTGGATTCGGAAGTGCTGACCCAGGTGCTGAAAGGGACTTCGCGCCGGCTGCTGCCTTCCTATGTCCCTCCCAACGGCAACTTCCGGAATACGTGGTTTCGCAACCATACCGGCCCCTGGTATACGGCCCCCGGCAGTTTCCCCTCAGGCCACATGATTGCGGCCACCTGCATTGCTACGGTATTCGCCCGGCGTTATGGGCACAAACATCGTTGGGTTCCCTGGATGGCTTATGGGCTGGCCGGGGTCGTGGGCTTTTCCCGCGTTTCGCTGTCCGCGCACTTTCCGTCGGATGTTTTTGCCGCCGCGTTTCTGGGTTACGCCATTACCCGGTACGATGTCCTGCGCAGCTCTTATTAAGGATTGCGTAATGGAGTGACGCTCAGAGCAAGTAGCGCCGGTATCCCTTCGCCTCGCTCAGGGCAGGCTTTGCCGGCAAACGCCGCCCGGACGGCAGCGCTACATTGTCCACCCAATGACTGGACACTACACTGGCCGTAGTGGTGGTCTATCTGCCGGTCTCTTCGAGTGAAGAGAGAATTTGAAAGTCGGGGCGGATCAAGAGAACCTCGAGCGAGGGCAAGCGCGCAGCGATGAACCGCATGCCGAAATCCTGCAGAAAAACCTGGCCAGGCATGGAAACCAGACTCAGCACCAGCAACACCACGATCATCAGAACCCCCATCCCTCCTGCCGCGATGGCGACCGTTGCTGCATTCCAAACCCACCTCATGCCCCACGCATGAAGCGTCAGGACAACGGACGCGGCGGTGATCATAGCTCCAGAGAAAAGGGTGAGAAGCGCCGAAAAAACCAGAAACACCACCAGAACTCCCAGCGCCAGGGAGAGCGCGAACCGCCAGAGGAGATAGGTGAGGAATGTCCAGGGCTCGCGACTGCCCATTTCGATCAGCCGCTTCCAGGCGGGCAACATGGTCAGCCTCTCCGCGTACATGATGGGCGCCACCAGATCATCCGTCAGGATAATAACCACGGCCAACGTCAGCCCTACCAGGATGTCAAGCGTCAGGACGGCTCCCAGCATGATCCAGAAAACCACGGACCGCAGCCCGGCGGTGGCAGAAACGCGAAGGTAGGGGAACGCCAATACGGAAACGATGCTAACGAAGACGCCTGCCGCTCCCAAGGTGCACAGCAGCCAGCGAAAGTAGGAATGCCTTAAAGCTCTTGTCTGTCCCCAGATAGGACTCAGGGCCAGTCGCCTTCTGATGATCGACCCCACCAACACCATGCGGAATGAAGCCCGCAGAAAGAGGATGAGAAAGCTCGTGACCAGGACAATGCCCACGGCAACCGCCACCAGCCACAAGTGTTGGGCCAGGTATTCACGCGCCCGCGCCGCAAATTGCTCAAGGCTGATGCCGCCGGGCAGGGCCCCCAAGCTCCAATCAAACGCCGCCGAGGGTGTGCCGCCACCCAGCACCAGGCAGAGCAGGCTGAACTTCAACCATTGCCCGGCGTTGAATGGGCGCAACAGCAGGTCCACGCCGTCGCGCGCCGCGGCGGATGCGGCGGAAGCTGCCGAGGTATCGTGACGCGCCCGGGATTCCTCAGTTTTCCGCGTCTCGGCCGCAGGGTTTTCGGGGATCAGTTCCAATGCTTTCCGTTCTCGGCTCTGCTGCGTTCCCGTGCGTGGTCGCACACGGGAACGCCAAGCCCCCTCGATAGATGTCACGCCACCGCCGGCTCCCGTGTCAACGGCTGCCCGGCGCTTGCGTCACTCATGGCGGCGGCATTTCAAAATCATCAGAGCGAACATCGTTCCCGTCCGGTGCTCAACCCGCGTGCGCCGCATGAGCCCGGGACGGGTGGGCGCCCTTCGCCTGTTCGTGGTACACCTTTTCCCATTCCGCCCGCTTGCCGAGCACGAATTTTCTGGCGTCTTCGAGCGAGCGGAATTCGCGCGTGCCTTTAATGGTGTTGCAGGGCTGGCACGCCGTCACTTGGTTGTCCAACGCCGGCGCCCCACCCCGAGCATAAGCGTGGATATGATCGACGGTGAGCAGCATCCAGCTCTCGAAGCTGGAGAGCATGTCCATCCCGCAATACTGGCACTTGAAATGGTCCTTTTCGAACACTCGCAAAGCTTCTTCACGCTTCAAACGGGGAATAGTTCCGAAAACCATCCGGTGAATCTTCTTGAGAGGCATAACCACCTCCTGAAATGACAGGAACCGGAGGCTTCAACTTCCTAGGACACCAGGCAGAAAGTGAACTTGAGAATTCTCCCGGCTCTGTCGTTTGATGTGGTGCTATCTTAACTCCCAAAGGTTCAAGATGCTAGTCCGGATTTCCCACCACCATGGGCCAGTGTCGTTCTGGTTTACGCAGTGAGAAATTCGGGCTAGAAGCTTATTGAACGGCAGGCGTGCCGAGAAGAAGAAGGGCAGGGAGACGATTCCCCGTCGGAGCACGAGGCGAGAAGTCTTCGACGGGTCAATTTACCGCGGGTGGCGCGGATGGCAAGACTCTCTACATGACGGCAGGGACAGGACTTTACTGCATTCACCCATCGGTTCTCGGAGTCCGCCCACACTAAGGATTCGTGGGGAGATAAGCCAATCACCGTGCGCTTGCGTGGCCGCACACTCCGTTGGGAGACACTAACACCCCCACACAAACTTATACCGACTCAGACCGTAGGTGGCAGCATCATCCAGCTATTGCGATGATGGTTTGTCCAGCGCCGCCGCTTCCTGCTTGCACGAGCCAAGATTCTTGACAAGCTTCTTTGCCTGAAAAGCAGGCTGGCCGGCCGAGCCTTTCTCTTTCTTTCCTCGGACCTTCACCATTTCCCCGGCCTTCAGACCCAAGCTGTTGGCCTCAAGAAAATAGGTTTTCTTGTCCTTTTCATTGAGGAGCTTCAACCCGTTGCTCGATGGCTCAACACAGCCTTCGACGACACCTCGATAGTGCAAAGCCAGGGCCGCGACTGCAACCCCGGCCGCAGCCGCAGCGCCAATCGCAATGCCGGTGCTTGAACTATAACCGCCCTTGGGCGCCGTATAGCCACCTGTTCCTGAGCCTGTTCCGCCCATGCCTCCACCTCCATATTGGGCAAAAACCGGCACCGCAACCACCATTCCCAAGGTTATTCCGATGACAATCCTGGTAAACATGCGAAGTCGCATACGGACCTCCTTATCTTGAGGGAAATGATACTTGCCTGGATGATGGCGGGGAGCAGGGGGTTGCCCGGAATTGGAATCGACGGACTGAGGCAGAAAACCTAGAATGAGGCCGCGCCACAAGCCTCGCGGAACTTAACCAGGCGAGGATACAGAAACACTGCGGATGCTACCAGTTACGCGGGCTGGCGCAGACGCGGCGCAGTCTGCCGTGTCTGCGGCTACGGGAGGCGACCATCGCCAGGAGAGAACCATCTTCGAGATGGTAATACCTGAAACTTGACCACAGCCACTGCGCGGGCCGGGAGGAACCAATGTGATCTGGGAAGTTGCGCACGCACCCATGGCGTGGGAGAATTGCCCCTTGCGCGAGGGGACCGTCTGACCGCACCTCGAATTTGGCCGGTCTGCAATTGAGTCACACGATTTGCCGGCGGAGCACGCCGCGCGTTTTTGGGGGATGCGTGAAAGAAGTTGTCATCGAAAACCCGGTCATCAATTCTCCCTTCGAAGAGCCGAAGCGTCACTTTAAATTCACAGACGAGGGCATCACAAACGAGATCATCGAACCACGGCGGACCAGTTCCTACTTCATTCCGATAGCCAAACCCAAGAAACGCGGCAAGCAACTCTTGCTGGACACAGAGTGGACGCAAGACCGGATCGAGGAAAACCGGTTCATCAACGAAGTCCGCCGGCGTGTCGAGACTTGGCGCCGGGGAGGCAGGGTGGGAGTCACGAAAACCACGTCTCGCTTGCTGGATTACTGGACAAATGCGGACCGCGACAAGAAGCTCTTTTTCTGCCAGATCGAGGCCGCCGAAACCGCTATTTACATTGCTGAGGTTGCCGGCAAATACGGTGATGCTTGGATTGAAAACGACCTACGCAAAGCAAATGAAGATGCCAATCCGCTTCTTTTCCGCATCGCCTTGAAAATGGCCACCGGCACAGGCAAGACGGTAGTGATGGCCATGCTGATCGCCTGGCAGGCGCTCAACAAGCTGGCGAACCCGCAAGACGGCCGATTCTCCGACGCATTCTTGATCGTCACTCCTGGCATCACTATTCGCGATCGTTTGCGCGTGCTTTTGCCGAATGATCCGCAGAATTATTACCGCGAGCGGGACATTCTGTCCGCCGAACTCTTGCAGGAGTTGGAGCGGACGAAGATCATCATTACCAATTATCATGCTTTCTTGCTCAGGGAAAACACCCAAGCCGCAAGGCTCACCAAACAGATCCTCACCCAAGGTGAGAAGCAGGCAAGCCCATTCAAGGAAACGCCGGACCAGATGGTTCGGCGGGTCTGCCGCGAGCTTGGAAACAAAAGGAATATCATTGTCATCAATGATGAAGCCCATCATTGCTACCGGCGCCGCGCGGATGGCGAAGAGGAAAAGCTCAGCGGTGAGGATCGGAGGGAAGCCGAAAAGCGCAGCGAGGAGGCGCGAATCTGGATTTCGGGCCTCGAAGCCGTCAAGGCCAAGATCGGCGTGAAAGCTGTGTATGACCTTTCCGCGACTCCCTTTTTCCTGAAGGGATCGGGCTACTCTGAGGGCACGTTGTTTCCCTGGGTGGTATCGGACTTTTCGCTCATCGACGCCATTGAGGGCGGTATTGTGAAGGTGCCTCGGGTCCCTGTGGCCGATGACAGCATGATAGGCGAGCAGCCCACTTATCGCGATCTGTGGCTCCGCATCCGCGAGCACCTGCCCAGAAAGGGACGCGGCACTGATGCCGTCAGCGGAGAGCCAAAGCTGCCCAAAGAACTGCAGGGCGCGCTCCACAGCCTCTACAACAACTACGAAAAGTATTACCGCGCATGGGAGCAGAACGCGGAAGCTGGGGCCATGGGGCAGACGCCGCCCGTGTTCATTGTGGTCTGCAATAATACGAACGTCTCGAAGCTGGTTTTCGATTATGTTGCCGGATGGGAAAAACAACTGCCAGACGGCAGGACAGTAATTGTCCCGGGCGCCCTCCCGATCTTTAGCAATATCGAAGGCGACCGTTGGTCAAGCCGCCCGAACACGGTTTTGATTGATAGCGAACAGCTCGAGAGCGGCGACGTGATGAGCGATGAATTCAAGAAAATCGCCCGCGTCCAAATTGAGGAATTTAAGGAGGAATACCGTACGCGATTTCCAGGCCGCGATGCGGACCAACTGACGGATGAAGACCTGTTGCGCGAAGTTATGAACACGGTCGGAAAGCCCGGCAAGCTGGGTGAGGATATCAAGTGTGTGGTCAGCGTTTCCATGCTTACGGAAGGCTGGGACGCCAACACCGTCACCCACATTCTCGGCGTCCGGGCGTTCGGGACGCAGCTCCTCTGCGAGCAGGTTGTCGGCCGGGGCCTGCGGAGAAGAAGCTATGCGGCCGGGCGCAGCGTGATCCACTTAAATGGAAAGGCGGTGGAGTTTGAATCCTTTTCCGCCGAATACGCAGAGGTCTACGGGGTGCCATTTTCTTTTATTCCGGCGGCAGGCTCTGCAAAGGACCCCAAGCCCGGCCCACCGCTCAAGCGCGTGCGCGCCCTGGAAGAGCGGATCGCTTGCGAGATAACGTTTCCCAGGCTGACGGGCTACCGTTTCGATTTCACGGAGCCGCGCCTGACGGCGGCGTTTTCTGCATCCTCCAGGCTGGCCCTCTCTACCGCCGATATCCCCACCCGGACGGAGAACGCACCCATCGTGGGCGAAACCAGCATTCATACTCTGGATGATCTAAAGAATAAACGCCTTCAGGAAGTGGCATTCCTTCTCGCCAAAGTCGTTCTTGAGAAATACTTCCGTGACGATCAGGGAAACCTGAAGCCTTGGGTGTTCCCTCAATTGCTTGAGATCACTCGCCGCTGGCTGGCCGAATGCGTCACCTGCAAGGACAACACGTTTCGCCAGATGCTGCTTTTGATCGAGCTGGCGCATGATGCGGCGGATCGAATCTACAAGGCCGTTGTTGCTTCAACTCACCGCGAAAAGATTCTGAAGCCCATCTTGCGGCCGTATGACCCTGTTGGTTCCACACGCTACCTGGATTTTGACACCACCCGCAATGTGTACGCCACGCGCGAAGACAAGTGCCACGTCAATTTCGTGGTGGCGGATACGGAGTCCTGGGAGCAGAAAATGGCGCAAACGCTGGAGGACATGGATGAGGTTCTTTGCTATGTTAAGAACCAGAATCTTGGCTTCACCATCCCTTATACGATCAATGGCGAAGAGCACAATTATGTTCCTGACTTCATCGTGCGCCTGGATGATGGCCGCGGACGCGAGGACTTGCTGAACCTGATCGTAGAAGTGAGCGGCGAGCCCCGCAAGGATAAGGCAGCCAAAGTTTCAACCGCGCGGGATTTGTGGGCGCCTGCCGTCAATAACCACGGTGGCTTCGGTCGTTGGGAATACATCGAAATTTCAGACCCATGGGACGCGAGGAATGCGATTCGGACGCTGCTTGCTCCGCAGAGACCCCAATGAAAACCACTCTCGAAGTCATCAACAGGATGCAAGCGGAGGGAGTTGTCGGCAAATACGCAATCGGCGGCGCGGTAGGCGCCACCTTCTATCTCGAACCGTCGGCAACCCTTGAGGTCGATATCTTTGTGGCGCTTCAAGACATCCCGGGAAGCCCGCGGCTCACGCTGGCTCCAATTTACAACCACCTCGCTTCACGCGGCTATAAAGCCGAAAAAGAATACGTCGTCATCGAAGGATGGCCGGTGCAGTTCCTTCCTCCCCGCGATGCTCTTGATGAGGAAGCGCTGCCGCAGGCCGTCGAAACCGAAGTGGAAGGAGTTCGAACGTGGGTACTCACCGCCGAACATTTGGTTGCCATAGCCCTTAGAACAGCGCGCGCCAAAGACTTCACTCGCATTCTGCAATTCGTCGAAAGCGGCGTCCTGGATGCGGACAAGCTCGACCCAATCCTCAAGCGGCACGGACTGCTTGAGAAATGGGAGCAAGTTGGAGTTAAATTCCTTCGAGGCGG
>JBOGKI010000228.1:0-7279 GCA_050745605.1 Terriglobia bacterium
CTCTAGGAGCGCCGAAATACGGGCGGTCGCAGACCGCCGCTACAACATTCGATGTCACTATAATTGGTAATCCTCAATAGTTCGTTTGGCAACGCCGGGGTCAGCTACTTTGACGAAGATGCGGCTTCTGGATGGGTCGCTTGACCTTCGTGCGAGGCGCGCTTTTCAGTCGGGCGGGTGCGGCGTCCTGTCGTAGGATTTTCCGCTGGCGCCACCTCTTTGGGTGGCGCGACTTGGCCGAGGAACTTGCTGAGCGCCGCCGTGTAAGGCTCGCGGCCGGAATTGAAACCTTCTCCGTGACGGTGTCCCGGAACCACCACGAGCGCCTTCTCTGGACTTGCGCTCGCTCGATACAGGGCTCGGGCATAAGCGGGCGGCATGCGCCGGTCATTCTGGACGGCAACGAAGAGGATGGGACGTCGTCCGATTCTCTGGACTGCCTTGATTAGATTGAATTGTGAAGGCCAGAAATGGCCACGCCAGGCGATGCCATACTCGATTTCGTCGGGCACCGGGAAGCTGGGGAGACGCAGGAAGAGCTTGGCGTGATGAGCGATCAGCTCATGGAACGTGGTCCAGGCGCTGTCGGAGATGACGGCCGCGATGTCCGGGGAATCCGCGGCCGCCAGCAGCGCCGACGCGGCGCCCATCGAAACGCCCCAAGCGATCACGGGGCGCGCGGCCTTGAGATCATCGAGAGCGTAACGCATGGCGCCTTCGACATCAAGCCGCTCCTGATACCCAATGGTCGTGATCCTGCCGCCGCTCTGCCCCTCGTGCCGGAAATCAAACAGCACCGAGTCGAAGCCAAGGCTGTGAGCGTAGGCCGCCATCGGCAGCATCTCAACCCGCGTGCGGTTCATGCCGTGACACAAGATGATCGTCCCGCGCGCATTCGGGCTCGCGGGCACAAACCAGCCTTTGAGCGGAATACCATCCGTCGAGGGGAAAGCGATGGGGGTGTACGCCTCCATGCCGAATGACGCGGGCGTCTTCCCATCGTTGGGATCGGGAAAGTGATATTTGTGGGTTGTAATAAAGCGGCTGAAGAACCAGGGCACAAACAACAGGAAAAAAGCCGCCACCAAGGCGATCAGAACCAGAATAATATTTCGGATGATCTTCCATACTCTCCTGCCACTCATCCTGCACCCCCAGAGGAAATTTGTGATGAATTCTTAGCCACTCAAGATTAACTTACCCATTCAAGCTCCCCCGCTTTGGCGGAAAGCGGTCGGCTATCAGCTTTCAGCCAAAGTCATGCTAACACCTGCCGCGTTCTTTAGGCGCTGCCTGCTCACTGCTGAGGGCTGAACGCTTCTTCTGGTCAGCCTTCCGCGCGTGCCGTGCCGGGTTCCACGATATGGGTGGCGAACAGAATGGCAACCACGGCAGTCATAGCCGCGCAGAGGCTGGTGACCGCGAAGTAACCGTAGTGCTGGTAGAGTACGCCGCCGAACAAGGCCGCGGCGCCAATCCCGAGCTGCGAGGAGATGTTACGGTAGGCGATGAATGACCCTCGCTGCTCCGCCGGCACCAGTTCCGTCATCAGGGCGGTGATGGGGCCTTGCCGGAAGGCCGCGCCCAGGCTGGTGAAGGCGAAAACCACGAGCAGAGGAATGACGTGTGACGTGAGGGGAATGACCGCAATGGATACGGCCAGCAGGATGTTGCTGGCGATGGAAACGGACCGCTTTCCCCAACGGTCGGAGAAAGAGCCACCCAACGGCGCTCCTATCACTGCCACCAGCCCGCCGAACATGAAAACCCATCCAATCCCACGAGTGGTCATTCCAAAACGCTTGTTCAGAAATTCACCGATGTAGGTAATGAAACCGACAAGTCCTCCGGAAACGCTGAATGCGATAATTCCAGCCGCGACCAGGTCCTTGCGGTGCAGGAAGGACCGGAAGACATTCAGCATCGTCCTGAATTTATCAGGGTTCGGCATGGGCTTCACCACGTCTTTCCCAAGCGTCAGGGACGTCACCGTGACCACGGCAGCGAGGATGGCAAAGAACAGGAAGGTGTGCCGCCATCCGAAATGTCCTGCGATTTGCGCGCCCACTGGTACGCCGATGATAGGCGCGGCGAAGTAGGCAATGGAGATTAGTCCGATGGCGCGGCCGCGGATGGAGTAGGCAAACCAATCGCCCGCGTAGGCGATCGAACAAGTGGAAATGGCGCCGGCCGCAAGTCCGGTGAGGGCCCGGGCCACAAAGAGCCCTCCGAAGGAGGCGCTGAGGAACGCCAGCCACGAGGCCAGCGCAAATACGGCTGCCCCCATCCAGAGGAAGCGACGCCGTCCGTAATGGTCGGAGAGCGAACCCGATATGAAAGACGCCAGGGCCGCGGTCAGCGAATAGACGACGATCAACAAGCCTGCCGTCCCGACGGATACTCTCAGGGAATTCATCACGTCGGGCAATAAAGCGGCGAGCACCTGGTTGTCCGCGAGGCCCAGAAAGAGGAGGAAAAAGAGGTTGGCGATCACCAGAACGTCGAGTCGTGTGCTCGAACCTTGTTCAATGCTGCTGGGAGGGGAGTTGTTCATTCGGAAAGGTTCGATCCCGGCTCTTTAAACTGACTTGAAGTGTGTTACCGTGCGGGCCAGCCTCAAGGTTTGCGTCCAGAAAACTGGCGGCGCCTCCTTCGGCCCGAAGGCCACGCATCGGGATGACGGAGATTAGGGCTCCTCAAAATGATGAAGGTCAAGCTTAAGGGCCGCATGATCAGACATATCCACCACGCTGGCGGCGGCGATTCCAATCGCTACGACCAAAGCGTCACTAATCTCTTCTTTGGTGACGCCGATTTCCAGAGCCTTCTTGATGTGTCCGGCAAGACAACCCTCGCATTTGGCAACCGCGGAGGCGGCGATGGCAATCAGTTCTTTTGTTCGGAGGTCCAGGGTCGTCGGCGTGTAATAAGTCTGCTTGTAGAATGACTTGTAGATATTGCGGAAGCGCGGCTCGATCATTCCCATTGAGCTCGGGGTATTCTTTTTGGCGTTTGAATCATCGTTGGCCATTTCGTTCTCCTGGTTCTTCCCTGGGTTCCGTCCGGGTCATGTTAAGTTGTGCGGCAGCGGCAGCCATTGGCGCTTCAGCCTGGAAACCTTCGAGTGTGAGATCTTCAAGTGCAGAAACCGGCGTTTCCCTACTCAAGTCCTGTGGCATCGTGCAAGTTGTCGAGGCAAGAGATTCAGCAAACTGAGAATGTTACCACACCTTTCCGCTTACTTCCGTAACGACTGTGGCTTCAACACTTCAGACCGATCTTCCGAAGCCCGACAGCGGAGTATTGCGCCGGGCTGGGGAGGCAAGGCCGGTCCCTCGGAGCTTAAGACTCAAAAGACGGCAGGCGGGTTACTCAAAAGTGGGCGCCGCTTCCTTCCGCGAGCTTTTCTCAGAGACCACCAGTTCAGGAATGGTGAATGAAATGCTGGTGCCTTGCCCGGGCTCACTTTGGATTCGCAAGGAATATTCATGTCCGTAAAGCACTCTCAACCGTTCGTTAACATTGCGGATGCCAATTCCGGATTCATAAATATCCTTACGGCGCTCCGGTGAAATGCCCACGCCGTCATCGTGAACCTCCACGATGAGATGCCCGTCCTTCCGGCGGGCGACCAGCGTGATAGTCCCTCCTTCGATCCTCGGCCCGATCCCATGCCGGAGGGCATTCTCAACAAGCGGTTGGAGAACCATGCTGGGCACCAGCGATTCCACCGCTTCCGCATCAACTTGTTTGACGATGCGCAGTTTTTCCGGTCCAAACCGCACAACCTCGATGTCCAAATAGTCGTCAATGAAGTCGAGCTCCTGATGGAGAGGTACAAAGTGAGCCTGCACTTTTAGGCGGCGCCGCAGAATGTTGGAGAGCTTCAAGAGAATCATCCGGGCCTTGTCCGGGTCAAAGCGGATCAGGGAGGAGATGGTGTTCAAGGTGTTAAACAAGAAATGAGGGTTAATTTGGCTGATCAACGCGTCCATTCGTGCCTGCAGCAGCCGCCGTTCCTGTTCCTCCAGTTTGTGTTCAATCCGGGTGTTGTTCCAGATGCGGATGGGCAATCCCACGCCAATCAAAGTGCCGAGAATAATCAAGACATTCGTATAAAGGTGCGGAGAATCCTGGTAGAAAAGCCAGAGCCGCGCACGCACCAGGCGGCCCACGTCAATTCGAGTGATCTCCAAAATGACGCACATCAACACGAACAGTATCTGCCAGTCCAGGGCGGGCTGTTTGAATCTCTGTTTGATGGAGCGGTAAAGGCTCAGGTCGATGAAGGGGCTGAACTTCCAGATGACTTCCTTGTTCGGACAGATCCAGCGGGCAGAACCGGCCACCACAGCATAAAGCACGGCCATGGGGACGGCGAGAATTTCATGCCCTAGCAAGACCGCCGGCAGGCTCACCATGATCGCCACCACAAGCCCCACGATGGTCCCGCCCAGCAGTCCGGCAAGAACCGTGATTTCGAGACTCAAGTCAGTTCCACGGTAATTTTCCAACAGCCGGACAAAAACGCCGAGCATGAAGGGAACACCCAGAAAGGCCGCAAAGAGCAGTTTTTGGCGCGGCGTGCGCTGTTCGATAAAAAGGAGCCGCTTGAATTTGCCAAAACGGGCAATGATGCTGGCGAGCGACGCGATGACCCCTAGCTTGATCAACAGCGTGATCAGAATGGTGGCGTTGGACTGGCTGATGGTGACGTGCATGGTGAGCGGCGGTGGGGGTTAGGCCCGCGCCGGTTCTCCCGGTTCTTATGGTTGGAAGCGCCGGAATCCTCAAGACTCTCAGGCCGGCTGCCAAGAATCATCGCCTGAGATTCCGCCGCCTACAAAGTGTACCACTTCGAGACGGTCTCCATCTTCGACAAGCGTATGCGGCCATTGGTCCCGGGGAAGAATCTCAAGATTCCGCTCCACTGCCACGCGATCCAGCGGCAGCTTGAGCCATTCGAGCAGCCCCTGCACAGTCTGTGATGGTGGTACTTCTTTAGATTCTCCATTCAATAGAATAGTAATCATATGGGGCTGTGCCCTGTTTGGCTCTCTCTATCTGGCGGCGGGGAAAGTTTCCCGCCCGAACCTGCTTGTTGAATTATCCATTGGCGGGAGGAAGAGATTTGCGAACCGCGTCGAGCACGCCGTTCACAAATTCCACAGAACCACCCTGAGAAAACCGCCGGGCCAGTTCCAGCGATTCGTTGATGACCACGGCAGGGGGGGTCTCGGGATAATGGGTCAGCTCAAAGAGCGCGAGCCGGAGGATGTTGCGGTCCACAGCCGCCATCCGGTCAAGCCGCCAATGGGTGGCGCGCTCCTTGATGAGTTGGTCGAGCGATTGAACAGAGCCTGCGGCGCCCTCAAAAAGCCCGCGAGCAAAGGTTTCAGTTTCCGGATCGAGACGCCGTGGCACAAGAAAAGTTGCGATCACGTGCTCCACGCTGTGCTGGCCCACGTCAAATTGAAACAGCATTTGTAACGCCAGTTCCCGCGCTTTGTTCCTAGAGGCCATCGTGTTTTCTTGAGGCAGAAGATGGAGGGCTTTTCAGAATATGCAGGTCACGGGGACGGAAAAGAGTGTAGATACGTTCAGACCATCCGCAACTCTGTTTCCGGCGCCGTTCATTTGCCGGTGAATTGGGGTGGGCGTTTCTCCAGAAAGGCATGTGTTCCCTCCTTCATGTCGGCCGTGGCGCAGCAAAGTCCGAAGAGTGTTGACTCCAGGAATTCTCCTTCTTTTTGGGTCATTTCCATACCGTGATTCACGGCTTCCATGGAGTATTTGACGGCCAGGGGAGCATTGGCCATGATCTTCCGCGCCAGGGTTTCGGCGGCGGCAATCAATTGGTTCGCCGGTGTCACCTGGTTCACCAGTCCGATGCGGTAGGCTTCCTGCGCCTGAACCGGTTCCCCGGACAGGATCAACTCCATGGCCCGTCCCTTCCCAACCAACCGCGACAACCGCTGCGTACCCGCATAACCCGGCATGATGCCGAGCTTGACCTCCGGCTGGCCGAAGCGCGCGTTTTCCGCAGCGATGCGTAGGGTGCAGGCCATCGCCAGCTCGCAACCACCCCCCAGCGCGTAGCCATTCACGGCGGCGATCACCGGCTTGCCCAGATTTTCAATCAGGTCCAGCACGCGCTGCCCGAAGGCGGATTTTTCCTTGCCCCCTTCCGGAATCTGCACGGCAAGCTCGCCCACGTCTGCGCCTGCAACGAACGCCTTCTCTCCGGCGCCTCGCAGGATGACGGCTCTCATCCCCGCGTCGGCCTGGATGGATTCAAAGCAGACCTTGAGTTCCTCCATCACCTTCTGGTTCAGCGCATTCAATTTCTCCGGCCGGTTGATGGTGACGTAGGCGATGCCGTCGCGTTTTTCGTAGAGCAAAGTCTGATAGTCCATAGTCATTCACCTGAAGTCAAGGCTTCTCAAAGCTTGCGGGCCGTGATTCGTAATCTTCGATAATCGACATGCCACTGGCCGTCTTGAAAGAGATTTTTCCGAGCCAGCTCCTCCACCTTGGTGAAGAACTCCTCGTGCCGATCGGGGGGCAAGTCAGCATAGAACGTGTGGGCGAACATCCGAATCCAGTTTCGTAGACCCAGCTCGCCATCGTCCAGGGGGGTGGTCCGGTCAAAAAGCGTGGCCAGTGAGACCTCGAACCCGCGCGATTCGAGAACCGCAGCGTATTCGGAGATGTTCGGGAAATACCACGGGTTCAGGTCTTCTCCGCAACAGAGGCCCGGAGTTTCCCGGCCTTTGTAAAATGCTTCCAGCAGATGTTGAATATTTCCCTTCCCGCCGAATTCAGCCACCATGCGTCCTCCGGATCGGACGCAGCTTGCTATCCTGTCAGCCGCACGTTCCGCTTCTTTGATCCAGTGCAAAGCGGCGTTTGAAAATATGGCATCGAAGGGCGGTGAGAAGTTCAGCTCGAGGGCATTGCCTATCACGAACGCAAGCCCGGGAAAATTGGCGCGCGCCTCCTGGATCATTGGCGGCGAACTATCTACTCCGACGACCGTAGCTCCGGAGGCTGCGATCAGAGCCGTCAATTGGCCAGTCCCGCAGCCTAGATCCAGGATGCGCTCCCCCGGCTTCGCATCGAGCAACTTGAGCAGGTCGGCGCCCTTCTGCCAAACGAAGGACAGTTTTGCCTCGTACAGCTTGGGATCCCAAGCCGCTGATTGCGGCTGACGCTGCTGTGGGTGCGCATCCGCCGAGGAATTGCTTACGTGAAATGTCATGCGAAGTGGCTATCGACC
>JBOGKI010000229.1:0-7276 GCA_050745605.1 Terriglobia bacterium
CTCGTAGAGCGCCGCTACAGAGAAAGCTGCCGCGATAATTGGCAATCTTCATTAATGGGGCAGTGTTCCCTGGGAGTGATCGGTCTGAACATAAATGGAAGTCTTGCCGCCTTTGGACGTAGCTCCCACGGCGCCGCCCTCCGCGTTATTTCCGGCTACACCCGCGCCCGTGGAGCCATAGACTTCGCCATGAACGTTCTTCAGGAGGGAGCCCTTGGAACTCTTGGAAGGCGTCACCAGAGGCTTATCGCCGGCGAGACTGCCGGACGCTACAGGTTGCAGTTCGACGACGCCGGCCTCCGCCGCCGTTGACTTTGAGTCGCTAAGTCCCTCCAGCGCCTTATGACTGCTCGCCGTTGCATCGGTTTTCGCCTCGGCAGCCGCCTTCAAAGCGCCGGCAGTGCTCACGCGCGTGGCGTCCAGCAGACTGATCTTCGGAGCAATCTTCCGGCCGGAAGTTTTCTGGGTCGAAGCAGTCGCTGAGACATCGTGCGCTACGGCCTTTGGCTGATCTTTCGAACTCGCTTGCTGGCCGAATGCCATCCCGCAGAAGAAGATCACGGCGGAAGAAGCGATGAGGCATCGATTGAACGTGCGGTGCATCGTTGCTAAACCCCCTGGCCTGCCGTGGACCAGCTTGCCTCGCGTAACGTCATGGCTCGATTGTGTCCCCACCAGACCGGGCGTGTCAAGGCATTTGCGGGGAGCCCCGGCACTACGAGCGTTGGACGACGGCGAATTCCAGCTTGTTGCCGCTGCGGTCAATGCGGTCCAGCCGGACGTTGATGCGATCACCCATGCGGAATGCTCTTCTGGAATCGCGACTGACCATGGCGCGCAACTTTTCGCGGTAAATGTAACGCTCGCCGCCCATCTGTTCCAGGGGAACGAAGCCCTCGATGAAGAAGTCAATCAACTCCACAAAGAAGCCATATTTCGTCAGGCTGATGATGAGGGCCTCAAATTCGTCGCCCAGCCGCTGCGCCATGAATGCGACTTTCTTCAGATCCAGAAGGTCACGCTCCGCGTCGGCAGCGCGGCGCTCCGCTTCGGAAGTCTCAAGCGCCAGCGCGCTGAGCTCCCCGATGGGAATGGGACCGGTCACTTCGGCATGAGGATGGACCGGGTGATGTTCTTTCGCGGCGCGTTCCGCAAAGTGATAGCGAGCGCTTCCGCCCTCACGGTCGAGGACTGCCTTCAGAATTCTGTGCACGATGAGGTCCGGGTAACGGCGGATGGGCGATGTGAAGTGGGTATAAGATGGTGACGCCAGCGCGAAATGTCCCTGGTTTTCCTGGGAATAGCGAGCCTGCCTCAACGAGCGGAGCATAAGGTAGGAAAGAATCCGTTCCTCGGGTTTGCCGGTAACGCGCTGGGTAAGCCGCTGATAGTGCCGCGAGGTGATCTTGAGCGCCGCGCCCTCAATCTGTTCCTGGAAGCGCGGATAGCGGTCGCGCTCATCGCGCGCGTGAACCCGAACGCGCCGCGCCGCCGGCAGCTCAACGCCGAGCGAATATCCGAAGTTGGCGGCAATTTCCTCAAATTCGATGACCTTCTTGGGATCGGGCGTTTCGTGAATGCGATAGAGCGAAGGCGCGCCCCGCGCTTCGAGAAATCCGGCCACCGCTTCATTGGCGGCCAGCATGAACTCCTCAATCAGGCGGTGCGCCATGGTGCGGTCGGAGCGCGCGACACCAATCATCTGGCCGGATTCGTCAAACTCAATTTCCGGCTCGGGAAGGTCAAAGTCGATCGCGCCGCGCTCTTCCCTGCGGTGATTCAAAAGCTTGGCCAATTCTTCCATCAGCCGGAACCTGTCCGCCAGGCCGGAGTATCGCTCAACGGCTGCGGCGTCGCCGTCGAGGACGGCCTGAACCGCCGTATAGGTCATGCGCTCCGCGCTGCGTATGACGCCTCGCGCAAATTCCGCTTGCAGCACGCGGCCATTGGCATCTAACTCGATCACCATGGACATCACCAGGCGCTCCACGTGAGGATTCAGGCTGCAGATGCCGTTGGATAACTCGAGCGGTAGCATGGGGACGGCGCGGTCCGGAAAATAAACGGAGGTGCCACGCAAGCGGGCTTCACGATCAAGGGGCGTGGCGGCGCGCACATAATGGGCTACGTCCGCAATATGAACCTGAAGCATGTAATGGCCGTTATCCCGGCGTTCGACGTACACCGCGTCGTCAAAATCCTTTGCCGTTTCGCCGTCAATGGTGACGATGGGAAGATCCCGGAAATCACGGCGGCCCTGGCGGGCGCCCTCGGAAATGAATTGTGGCGTCGCGGAAGCTTCGGCCAGCGCATCGGGCGGAAAGCGGTGAGGCAGGTGAAACTTGCGGATGATCATTTCCACATCGACGCCAAAATCATCGCGCCGTCCAAGCACTTCGATGACGCGCCCGTGCGGCGGAGCGCCCGGCCGGGGGAAGCTGGTGATCTCAACGTCTACGATCATCCCATCGAGAGCCGCGGCCGTCGCGGGCCGCGCCCGTGCTTTGGATTGTCCTGCGGACTCGCCGCCGAATTGGCGTTGACCCGGACGGTGGCTGCGGGCGAGTTCATCGCGTGGGATTTCCTCAACTCGAGCGATCAGAATTTCGTGGGCGATGTGTTGATCGAAAGGCCGGACAAAGCTGAAGCGCGAGCCGAAGTGGAACTCACCCACCACCGTTTTCTGCGCGCGGTCCAGGACCTTGACCACCAGACCTTCCAGCCGCTGCTGGTCCGGGAAGCGCGGAGGCCGCCGGGAGCGAATCACCTGCACCTGAACCCGGTCGCCGTGCATGGCCCCGCCCAAAGCGTCCGGGCGAATGAAGATGTCGCGGTCAACACCCTCAAATTCGCGGTCTGGAACCACGAAGCCATAGCCGTCGCGATGGCCGATGAGCCGCCCGGTGATAAACCCCGGCCGGGATGAATGGCCGTGGCCGCGAGATTCAACGCCGCCCACGGAGTGGCCGGAGTGCGTTTCGCTGCGGCTCGATCTTGAGAACATGAAATGGCTTTTCTTCGTCTCGATCAGCAAACGGCGCTGGACCAGGTCCCGGAGCACCGACCTCAGATGTCGTGCCTGGCTGCTGCGCAAGCCGAGTTCTTCCACCAACTCGCGAAGGCGGAAACGATGGGCGGGATTCTGTTCAAAGATCTTCAGAATCCCAGCAGCGGAGGGTAGTTCATCCATAAAGCGTTTTACGATTGTCGCAACGGCATTGCGGCTTTCTGCCCGTACGGCTTGTTGGTGCCGCTGAGCGCTGATGGCTGAATGCTGACGGCTCGTGAGCCAGCTTCGGACGCGCCCGACTACGATAGCGGTGCATCGAGGCTCGGGCGGGAACGCAACGGAAACTCCACGCGGCGGTGAACCCAGCCAAACGCGATAAAGGCCACCACAATCACGCCGAAGACGACGGCGCTGGCCTCTGGTCCGACGCTGCCCCCGGTGAGCCAGGTGGGGCCGTGAAAGCTCGAATCCATCAGATGACCTTTGGCCACGATTCCGCTGTCCGGCACCGAGTAAAGGAAACTCTCCGCATAGTCCCACGCGGCGTGAAATCCCACCGCGAACCACAAGGTACCGGTGCGGCGCAGAGTGAAGCAGAAAAACAGACCGATCGCTCCGGCGGCCAACCCTCCCACCCAATCTTCACCCGCATTGTGAAGGTGGCCAGCCCCGAAGATGAGGGAGAGAACAATGGCGGCCGGCCAGAAGCGGATACCGCGGGTGAGCGTCGAAAGCAGATAACCTCGAAAACCGAACTCCTCGAAAAGGCCCACGACGAGAAAAGCCACGGCCCAGAAAATCGCATAACGCGCCGCAGCCTGCCCGTGAATGGCAATCGAGCCGAATGAGAAGCCGTGCAGCAGCCGAATGACGAGAAGCAATGCGGTGAGCGCGAACCAGCCCCAGAAAATTCCGAACCAGAACTTCGTGGCTGCGAAGCGCCGAAACGATAAGCCAAAGTCGGCGAAAGAGCGGCGTTCAATTTTCGCCATCACGTAGGCGGCGATCAGCACGCCGGCCAGCGGGATCCCTTCACCCAGGAGCAAGCCGGCGGGTTGAAAACCGTGCGTCAGCCCCTTGGCGCGGAGATGAAGCAGGGGAGAGAGCAAACCCCCGATCGCGAAGATGCAGGCAGCAGCCAGCGCGAGAAAAATCAGAATTCTCCAACCTGAACGCAAGCCGTCCGCTCCAAAGAAAACCCTTGCGGCGAATGGACGCGGTGGGGGACCGTTTGGGGACGGGCCGGGGCTGAGAGGATTCGTAGCAGCATCGAGGGGGCTGTTTGTCGGGAGAGAGCCCGGATCCGGGTTGGAATCATCCATGATGGGAATTTCCCTTCAGGGTGCAGCAATTAATCCGACACTTTGAGAACCGCCAGGAACGCTTCCTGGGGAATATCAACGCGCCCCACCCGCTTCATTCTCTTCTTGCCCTCTTTCTGCTTTTCGAGAAGCTTCCGCTTGCGGGTGATGTCACCGCCGTAGCACTTGGCCAGCACGTTTTTGCGGATGGCGGCGACATTCTCGCGGGCAATGATCTTCGCGCCAATACTCGCCTGGATGGCCACCTCGAACATCTGACGGGGAATCAGTTTCCGCATCCGCTCGCAGAGGCTGCGCGCCCGCGCGTAGGCGTGGTCGCGGTGGCAAATAAAGGACAGCGCGTCCACCGGCTCACCGGCGACCAGCAGATCCACCTTCACCAGATCGGAAGCCCGGTAGCCGGAGAGATGATAGTCGAGCGAGGCGTAGCCGCGGGAGACGGACTTCAGCCGGTCATAAAAATCGAGCACGATCTCATTCAGCGGCAGATCATAGGTGAGCACGACGCGCTTGGGGGACACGTATTCGAACCCCTTCTGAACGCCGCGCTTTGCTTCGAGCAGCGCCAGGATGCCGCCCAGGAATTCATCCTGAGTGAAGATGAGCGCGGTGATGATGGGCTCCTCGATTTTCTCAATGTCGCCAGCGGGCGGGAACTTGGTGGGTGTTTCGACGTTGACGAGGCTGCCATCCTTGGTGGAGACGCGATAGCGTACGCTCGGAGCCGTGGTGATGAGGCTGAGATTGAACTCCCGCTCCAGCCGCTCCTGGATGATTTCCATGTGGAGCAAGCCCAGGAAGCCGCAGCGGAATCCAAAGCCCAGCGCCCCGGAATTTTCCGGCTCGTACCGGAATGAGGAGTCATTCAAACGCAGTTTCTCCAAAGCATCGCGCAGGTTTTCGTACTCGCTGGCCTCGACGGGATAAAGACCCGCGAAGACCATGGGCTTGATTTCTTCAAAACCGGGCAGAGGCGCGGCGGCGGGGTGTTCCTCCTCGGTGATGGTGTCGCCGATGCGGGTATCCGAAACGCGCTTGATGTTGGCCACCATGAATCCCACTTCGCCGGCCGTCAGTTCGCTTACGCGCACGAGCTTGGGCGTGATCACGCCCAACTCCTCCACCGTGTACACCTGGTGGTTCGACCACAGGCGGATCTTCAGGCCCTGTGCGAGCCTCCCTTCGACAATTCGAGTCAGCACCACCACGCCGCGATAGCTGTCATACCAGGAATCGAAGACGAGCGCCTGAAGCGGTGTGTCGGTGGCGCCGCGCGGCGGCGGAATCCGCTGGACGATGGCCTCCAGGACTTCAGCAACGCCCGTGCCGGCCTTGGCGCTGATCAGTAAGGCATCGCTTGAGTCGATGGCCAGCGCATGCTCAAGCTGTTCCTTGGTCATCTCCACGTCCGCGCCGGGAAGGTCAATCTTATTGATCACCGGAATAATTTCAAGCCGATGGTGGAGTGCAAGCTGAGCGTTGGCCAGGGTCTGCGCCTCAACGCCCTGCGATGCGTCGATCACCAGCAAGGCGCCTTCACAGGCAGAAAGACTGCGTGAAACCTCGTAAGAAAAATCCACGTGGCCGGGCGTGTCGATGAGGTTTAAGTGATACTCGTGGCCGTCGCGCGCCTGATAGTGGAGGAGAACCGAATGGGCTTTGATGGTAATGCCCCGCTCGCGCTCGAGATCCATCGAGTCCAGCACCTGCTCGGACATTTCGCGCTTGGACAAGGCTCCGGTGAGCTCCAGAAGCCGGTCCGCGAGGGTGGACTTGCCATGGTCAATGTGTGCGACGATTGAGAAATTCCGGATAAAGCGGGGGTCAGTCATTCAGCTTTTCGTTGGCCTTGCCAGGGCCAGTTGCTTGCCTTGCCGGGGGAGGATCAGGCTCTTGCACCGGGCGTCGCCCGAAACCGGAGCCCGTGACCGATCCTGCGTGGAGCGAGAGGCACTTTCCGAAACCTTTGAAAATTTAACAAAAGGGGACTATCCTGTCAAATTCGAGGCGATCTCCCATAAAGCGCTGCCAGTGTTGCCGCCTCGTGATCCACCGCCATCGAGGACCGCACCCGCCAGGAGTCCGGTCCCATACGAAACTTCACGTGCCGTGAGTCATCAAGGATAGAGTTCGCTCGCCTGGGGCGCAGCACGGTGTGGCGGCGCATCGATGAGCCGGCATTAGTTTGACTTTCACAATCATCATTCTGGAGCTTCCTATGGACATTCGTAAGGTTGGTGTGGCTGGCTGCGGCCTGATGGGATCCGGAATCGCCCAGGTTGCAGCGATGGCGGGAATCCCAACCGTGGTGTATGAGGTCAGCGAAGAGGCATTGAACAAGGGAATGGCCGCCATTCAGAAATCGCTGGCAAAGCTCGAAGAAAAAGGACAGATTCCGGCCGGGCACAGAGCAGCGACCCTGGAAAAGCTCCGGACAACGCAGAAACTAGAAGAGTTCAAAGACTGCGACCTGGTGATTGAAGCCATTATTGAAAACTTGGAGCGGAAGCGCGATCTGTTTTCGGAGCTTGACCGGATTGTGAAGCCGGAAGCTATTTTTGCGACGAACACCTCATCGCTGGGCGTGACGGAAATGATGACCGCAACGAAACGCGGTTCGCGCTTTCTTGGCATGCACTTCTTCAACCCCGTGCCCCTGATGAAGCTGGTGGAAGTGGTTAAAACAGTGGTCACCGATCCGGCCGTGGTGCAGTCGGGCCTGGAGTACGCGCGCCAGGCAGGAAAGACTCCGATCCTGACCACGGACCGCGCGGGATTTATCGTGAACCGTCTGCTGGTTCCCTATCTGCTCGACGCGATCCGCACTCTTGAAGAAGGATTCGGATCCATTGAGGATATCGATCAAGGCATGAAATTGGGTTGCAATTATCCGATGGGCCCGTTCACGCTGCTTGATTTTGTGGGCATTGATACGACCTATTAC
>JBOGKI010000230.1:0-7273 GCA_050745605.1 Terriglobia bacterium
CCAGAATCCCACCGTATCTTCGTGGCGAATGACACCGATGGGACATGCCGCATCCTTGACGGCAGCACATTCAAGCTTCTCAAGATCGTTCATTTTCCGAGCGATGCCGACGACACCCGCTATGATCCTGTCACGCGCCGCGTGTTCGTTGGCTATGGGGATGACGGGAATGCTGGCTTGGGCATTCTCGACGGCACGACTGGGAACCTGCTGGAGACCATCAAGCTCCCAGGCCATCCTGAATCATTCCAGTTGGAAGAGTCCGGACCCATGATTTTCGTCAGCATCCCGACGGCCGCCAATACCATTGCCGTGGTCAACCGGAATGAGCGCAAAATTGTGGCAACGTGGACCCTCGAAGGCGCGCGAGACAACTTCCCTATGGCCTTAGACGAAGCCGATCATCGGTTGCTTGTCACCTGCCGCAGGCCGGCGGAAATGTTGGTTTTTGATACTCAATCAGGGGAGATCGTCGCTCGACTTCCTTGCGCGGGTGACGCAGACGATATGTGGTACGATGCGGCGCACAAGCGTATCTACATTTCCGGCGGCGAAGGGGTCATCTCTGTCATCCAGCAAGAGGATGTCAACCATTACCGGAGAATTGCCCAAATCAAGACCGTACTCGGCGCACGGACTTCTTGCTTCGTGCCCCAACTGAACCGGCTGTATCTCGCCGTTCGGCGTCGCGGAGATCAACCTGCAGAACTCCGGACTTACGAAATTGAGCCGTGAGATGATGGACCAGTGGATGGTGGCTCCCTCTCTCCTGGTCAATTAAGGATGCGGACAGCTCGGCGATGCAAGGGAAGAAAGTAATTTCGACGGAAATGTTTGCACTTCCGCCAATACCGAGTTAAGATGCATTGGCAGGCCGCACGTTTGAAGGCTAATTCCAGCGCGGCAGCAACGAGGAAAGCGCCCAATGTGGTGGGAGAAGAAAGGCCAGACACAGAGCGAGACCGAGAGACCGCGGACGCCTTCGCCGCCGTCTCCCCTGCCGGTTCATGTCGTCAAGGCCGATCCCATCCCAGCGGCCGTCCCCGCGATCTCAACTCCTCGAACGGAAAATCCGATGAATGAAAACATGATGAAATCCCCCAGCACCACCTCATCCAACGTCCACCAGACGCTTCTCGGAGGTTCAGTCGTCCTGCGAGGGGAGTTGAGCGCGGATGAAGACCTGGCGATCGACGGTCAGTTTGAAGGTTCGATCAACCTCAAGGACCATACGCTCACCGTGGGCCAGCACGGAAAAG
Organism: Terriglobia bacterium; assembly: GCA_050745605.1. Lineage (GTDB taxonomy): Bacteria > Acidobacteriota > Terriglobia > UBA7540 > UBA7540 > CALCEB01. The sequence goes on from JBOGKI010000230.1 coordinate 1,260, forward strand.
TGAAGGCGGATATCACGGCCCGGCAAGTGGTAGTAAGCGGCGTGGTGGAAGGGAAAATTTCCGCCAAGGATAAGATTGACATTCGCAAGACCGGCCACGTGGTGGGCGACCTTCTCTCCGCCGGCGTGGCGATTGAGGAGGGTGCTTACTTCAAGGGAAGCATTGAGATTCAGCGCGACGATATCAAGGCCACGTCAAAGGCCGCGGCTTCGCTGAGCGTCTGAAGCGTCGGTGTGACGGCCTCGACGTCTCGACGGTAGCGGCGGTCTGCGACCCGCGTCGTCCTTGAGGATTCCGACCGGCGGTCCCCGCTTTACCGCGGGACCGGCGCCCGTCGCCGCCACAGACATTGGCGTCGTGCCCGGTATGGCCTGGTCTTGCTTTAACAGAATTGCTATGGGGCGCTGCAGCAAAGCAGGGGGCCGTTAAGCTATGATGCACGGTTCGGGCCGGGAGGCCTCGGCGGGTGCGGCTTTGAGCCGCCCGGCGATACCGGCAAGCCAGGGACTTTCGTGGCTCTGGCAACACCTGCGGGAGGTGCGGCAACCCCATATCCTTGACTGCAGCGCCATCTTCCCCCAGACGCTGAATGTTCTGCTGGAGCGGAAAGCCAAACTTTTCGTGGCGGATTTGCTTTCCGTGAGTCTGGATGGCGAGGCCAAGCTCTGGGACCGGACTCAGAAGGTTCCCGTCTTCAAGACCGCCGAATTCATCTCTTATCTCCCGGCTGTCCCGGCCGGCTCGCTCTCTGCTATTCTCGCCTGGAACGTGCTGGACCTTTTGCCGGAGACGGCGCGTCCTGCAGTGATGGAGAAGTTTTTCTCGTTCCTGCAGCCGCTGGGCGTGCTCTTTTCGGTTCTCCGCGAGCCCAACCTGAAATCCGGCGTCGCCCGGCGATGGTGGTTGGAATCCCAAACCCAGATCCACGTCGAGCCGGACCAGAAAAGGGCCTTCCCTTACCCCCCCATCTCCAACCGGGAAATAGAGAAGCTTACGCCGGGCGGAAATGTTAAAATCTTCCTCACGCGTTCAGGACGGCGCGAGATTCTGGCGATTAAGGGGTAGGTTCGGGGGCAGGGCTACCGGCAACGCGCATCGTCGCCACCGCGGACAACGTGGAACCACCAGGATCGTGCAGGGGCATCCGCACGTTGACGTTGCGATGGCCTGCCGGCGTTTGCCGAGAAGCCAAAGGGCCGATGGATCAAATGGAGGATCTCAATGGGTAGCAAGAAGCCGTTTTTTTCCAGCAGGGGGAAAGCCCTGAAGCAAATCATCGGGGTCGGCGCCTGTCTGTGCCTGGGATTCGGCCTGCTCTGGACCGTCCGTATCTCACACAACCGTAAAGGGATGGCTTTCACATCTCCCAAAGCCGGAATGCGGTCCTCGGCTCCCCAAGCCACTCGGACGTCTGGGAACAACCACAACGTTGCCCACCGGAATCTCCTCTTCCAACCCGGCGCTTTCAATCGCAAGGGACTCAAGGCGGATCAGGCGACCCGGTCAAGGGCCGCTGCCGGTCTGGGGCGGCTTCCCATCATTTTTGAGCCGAATGAGGGACAGGCCGATCCCAAGGTCCAATTCCTTGCGCGCGACAGTGGATTGACCATGCGACTCGAACGGGCTGGCGCCGTGCTGACCCTCCCAAGCCCGTCCACCCCAGCTCTTCCAGGGCGGGTCCACGCAACCGCAGGGCCGGCTGCCACCGTAAGCACCGCGACTCTTCGAAAGACCTCGGAACGTTCCTCCATTCTACGGATGGACTGGGTTGGCGGAAACCGCGCGGCACAAGTCTCCGGCGAGCAGCAACTTCCCGGCAAGACCAATTATTTCATCGGAAATGACCCGCACCACTGGCGGACCAACATCCCGCAGTTCGCGCGTGTGCGCTATCACGACATCTACCCCGGCGTGGATCTGGTTTACTACGGCAGCCACGGACAGCTTGAGTACGATTTTGTAGTAGCGCCGGGCGGCGACCCGCGGGCTATCACGCTGGATGTAGGGGCGGGGCTTGCCCCGCCCTCGCGAAAGACGGTACAACGCCTCCACGGAAGGGCGCAGCAAGCCGCGCCCCTACGCATCGATGCAAACGGCGACCTGCTGATGAGCCTCGGCGGGGGTAAAGAGGTACGTTTCCATAAGCCCGTGGTGTACCAAGACGTAGCGGCAGGCTTCAGCCCGGCACTTAACAATGCCGCCCCTTCGCTGCGCTCAGGGCCGGCTCTGAAGGGCGCCTCTACGGGGGCGCAGCAAGCAGCGCCCCTACCTAGCCGGGCGCCTGGTAATCCACAGTCGGCAATCCAAAATCGAAAGTACCTTGACGGCCGCTATCGGGTGGCCCGGAACAACCAGGTGAGTTTCATGCTGGGCGATTATGACAAGACGAAGCCAGTGGTGATCGACCCGACGTTGAGCTACTCCACCTACTTGGGCGGTACGAACAATGACCAGGCCGATGATGTTGTGTTGGACTCCGCCGGCAATATTTACATTGACGGGACGACATCCTCCACAGACTTTCCCCTCCACAATGCGGAGCAACCGACTTGCAGCAGTTGCCCCACTAGCACGCCCGACTCCTTTGTCACCGAATTGAGCGCGGATGGGAGCAAGCTGATTTTCTCGACGTATCTGGGGGGAAGCGCCGAAGATGACGGCAACGGGATCGCTCTCGATCCTTCCGGCAACATTTATGTCACGGGCCGGACGTTTTCTACTGATTTCCCGGTGACACCCAATGCTTTCCAGCCAACCTGCGCGAGTTGCACACCCCCGTTTGCACAACCGGACGCCTATGTGACGGAGCTTCCCCCGGGTGGGGCGTCGCTCACTTATTCGACTTACCTGGGCGGTGACGGAGAAGACGACGCCTTTGGCATCGCTGTGGATGCTGCGGGCTATGCTCACATCGTGGGGCGAACCGCTTCGCTGCACTTCCCCTTACAAAACCCCATTCAATCCACGTTGACCGGTACCTTCAACGTTTTTATTGCGGAGTTCAAACCTGGAGGCGCGGAGTTGGTCTACTCCACCTATCTCGGTGGCCTGGGCTCAGATTATGGCTTCGCCATCGCGGTCGATGCAAAAGGTAATACCTACATTACAGGCCAGACCTCTTCAAATAACTTTCCAACCACTCCGGGCGCCTTTCAAACCGCTTTCGGGGGAAATCAGAACGTCTTCGTCACCAAGATCAAGCCTTCGGGCGTTGGACTGGCGTACTCGACCTACCTGGGAGGGACCGGGCAGGATTCAGGGCGCGCCATTGCCGTGGACTCGGCAGGCAATGCCTACGTGGACGGGACGACGAGTTCTTCAGACTTCCCAGTAAAGAACGCGGCGCAAGCCAACCTGGGAGGAGGCGGGGCCACCAACGCCTTTATCGCCAAGCTGAGCGCGGCGGGGAGCGCGCTGATTTACTCAACGTATCTCGGTGGGAGCGGCCAAGACATTGCCGGCTCGATCGCCCTGGATAAGGGAAACCGGGCCTACGTCACGGGAGATACCAACTCCACCAATTTCCCGCTGGCCAATGCCCTTTCCGGCCAGTCGAAGTACAGTGGAAACCAGGACGCTTTTATCACCAAGCTTTCGCCCGGCGGGTGCGGATTTGCCTTCTCCACCTATCTCGGCGGGATTTCTCAGGACATCGCCAATGGCATCGCCGTAACGCCCTCGGGGAATCCCGTCATCGTGGGCTCGACGACGTCCAACGATTTCCCTGTCACCAGCCATGCCATCCAAGGTAAAACCGCCGGAAAAGGAGATGTCTTCGTCTCCACGCTCACGGGCTTAGCCGGGCCGGTTGACTGTTTCTCTCCTGCAACCCTCAAGTTTTCGGGCCAGGTGGTCACCACCACCAGCGCCGCCCAGACGGTCACGCTGACCAATGATGGCGAGGACCCGCTCAGCATCTCCAGCATCGGCACGTCCGTCCAATTTGCGGAGACGAATACCTGCATTGCGAGTGGAACCACCTCCGGGACCGTGCCGCCCGGCTCGAATTGCGCCATTTCTTTGACGTTTACGCCCGTGGCTCAGGGAAGCCAGCTTGGCGCCCTGACCGTGACCGACAGCGGCCCGAATAGTCCTCATACTATCACCATGACGGGCACGGGGCAGGACTTTGCGTTTACGGCGAATCCGCCCCTGGTTACCATCTCTGCGGGCCAGCAGGCCCAGTACACGCTAACGGTCAGCCCGCTCGCCGGCTTCAACCAAACCATAATGCTGACGTGCTCGGGCGCCCCTCCCGATGGCACTTGCACGTTGAATCCCAAGTCGGTGACTTTGGACGGAACCAGCGCCCAAATCGTGACCATAGCGGTTGCCACCACGGCTCGTACTGCGGGTGTTTTCCCCGATGCCGGCCCCGGCCTTCCTCCTTATTTCCTACGATGGAAGTTCGAGCTGGGCGCGCTGATTTTCCTGGCGTTCTCAATGCTTCTGTTCGCTGCCGCGCGCCGGCGCTCGTCGCCAGCGGCAAGGCACGCCTTCAGAATCGGCGTGGTGATGTTTGCTCTTCTGGCATTGATGGTGCTGTTCTGGAGTTCCTGCGGAGGCAACGGAACACTCCCCACCGGCACACCGGCGGGTAATTATGGTATCACGGTCACCGGGACGGACGGTACGTTGATTCACTCCGGCCAACTCGGATTGAAAGTGAATTGACGGAACCCGTTTGAAAGGCTGTGGTCCCATGAAGAAGCTTTTATTGGCGCTTGTTTCCGTGACTCTGGCATTTGTGTCTCCCGGCTTGCTGCGCAGCCAGCAGATCACCCGCGATGCGCTCGCCAGTTTTCCACCCCAGACCCTGGCGGTGGAGTACTCGCGTCCAGCAACGCTCCGAACCCTGCCCAACTACAGCGTGCTTCGCGCCCGGTATGTGGGAGCTGAGCTGCAAAAACTCGAAAATTCGCTGGCCAAGCTGGGAATTCAAGAGGGAGATATCGGTGAGCTGCTGCTGGGGTGGCAGCCCGGTCCTAGCGCCATGAAGATGGAAGGCCTGGCCAGCGGACGGTTTGATCCCCAGGCCATCGGCCGGCAAGCCCAGGCCCACAGCATTCACAGTCAGCTCGTCGGAGATGACCGGGCCTATTGCATGACCGATGACCCGGAAGCGGATTGCATCCTGATTTTCGGCAAGGACGCAGGCGCCTTTGGAACGTTGGCATCGCTCCAGGCGATGGCCCGGACGCGCTCCGGCGAGTCACCCAGCCTGGGTTCAGACCCGGTGTTTTCCAAGCTGGTGGGCGAAGTCAGCGGCAACGCCCCCATCTGGGGAGTCGCCGTCAAGCAAGCCGTCCCCAAATGGTTCTCAGCCTGGATGCCAGGGCAGAAGAACCTCTCCCTCGATTGGACGAGTACCATGAAGGATGTGACGGCGCTTTCCTATCAGGTGAATGCTGGGCAAAATGTCCATTTGCAGGTGGCCATGGATTGCAACTCCGATCAGGCGGCCAGCACCCTGCGGCAGGTCCTGGATGGATTGAAGATGCTGCAATCTGTCGCTTGGCAGAACCTCTATCCCAATCAGCCCAACCCCTTCCAGCAACTCGAAGTCTCCCTCGATGACCGCCGGGTTTCGTTGCAGATGACGGCAAGCTATGCGGCGCTCGAGGGAGCGTCTTCGCTCGGATCGCAATAAGAGCCGGCGCGGAATCGACATCGTCGCGGACTTCCGCTTTTCTCTGCACCAGAACATTCCGGTTGAAACTTTGTCGAAAGGTGAGTATGCGGGCACTTGTCTTGATCGCGATTGCTCTCATCGTGGCCCCGCCCGTGATTTTTGCGCAAACTGACGAGATCCAGGTCTATGATGCGGAGATCGAGCCGCCGGGTATTTTCAATCTGATGGTCCATAGCAACTTCACGCCCATCGGACGGAAGAGCCCCGACTTCCCCGGCGCCATCATTCCCAACGACTCGCTTAATGGCGCTGCCGAATGGGCGTACGGCGTGACCCCCTGGTTCGAGCAGGGACTTTATCTTCCTGTCTACACTCTTTACTC
>JBOGKI010000231.1:0-7255 GCA_050745605.1 Terriglobia bacterium
GCGAAAGAAAGCGCGATCAACAGCCACAACGCTGAGCGCATCAAGGCGCGCATCCTGGTGGAGGGCGCGAACAGCCCCACCACCGCTCCCGCTGATGACATTCTGTTCGAGCGCGGCGTCTTCGTCATCCCCGATATTCTTGCCAACGCTGGAGGCGTCACCGTCTCCTACTTCGAGTGGGTTCAGGACCGCCAGGGTTACTTCTGGACGGAAAGCGATGTGAATGACCGGCTGAAGCATATCCAAGTGGCCGCGTTCAATGACGTGGTGCAATACGGTGAAAAGCATAACGTCAACAATCGTATCGCGGCTTATATGCTGGCCATTGACCGCGTCGCCTTCAGCCTGAAACTGCGGGGGATTTATGCGTGAAGATCCCCACGAGCCCGGCGGGCTGTGAGACCTTGCCGGGCCACGGCCTTACCCAATGCCAGAGACCGCTTTCCCTTGCCTTCCACAAGCGATCTATTGGTTCGAGGATTGTTCCGGGACGAACTTCAAGTTTTGCTTTAACTCGCCTCTCTGAACAACCAAGCGTATAGCCCTGGGATTCGTCGCCAAGATAAACTTTTTCTAAGACGGAATCAGCAACGGCAGTCTTCCTTCTGATATAAGGAGTGACTTGCAGTCTTATACTCTGGCAAAAAGCACAGAGGTTCTGAAAATCGAAGGTCTGACCTACCTCCTGATTTCGAGCGGCCGGTTCCGCGATAGATCAGCAAATCCACCAATGCCCGGCTGAAGCCGGCCGCTACGTGCCGTGTCATCCGGGATTCCGCTTCGCACCCGCGGCGCTGCGCTGAACGTAGCGGCGCCCTTTAGGGCGGCAAGTTGGGAAATGGCTCCTCTGCACGGCGCACTCCATCAATCCCGCCAAAATCCAAGGACGGAATGGCTGATCGCAGGCAATTTCTGAAGGCATCGGCAGCCCTGGTAATTTGGCTGACCCGAAACCAACCGGCAGCCGCCGGAGAGTGGCCCGCAAATCTAACTACTGTCCGCACAGACATTGCTTCCAATCCGCAGCGGCCCCGCTACCACTTTCTGCCGCCTGCCAATTGGATGAACGACCCCAATGGGCCGATTTTCTGCAACGGCTACTACCACTTGTTCTACCAGTACAACCCGGATGGCGCTTATTGGGGCAACATGCACTGGGGACATGCGCGCAGCCGCGATCTGGTCCATTGGACCCACCTGCCGATGGCGCTGGCGCCCACGCCGGGTGGCCCCGACAAAGGTGGCTGTTTTTCAGGTTCGGCCTTTGACCATGATGGAACACCCACACTCGTCTATACCGGTGTTGAGCCGGAGGTGCAGTGCCTGGCTTCGAGCGATAACGCCATGGTGCGATGGCGGAAATTCAAGGGCAACCCGGTGATCGGCGGGCCGCCTCATGGTTACGCCGCTACGGGCTTCCGCGATCCGTCCATTTGGCGGGAGGGCGCTGACTGGCTGATGACCGTTGGTTCTGGAGTGAAGGGCCGTGGCGGCGCGGTGCTGCTCTATCAGTCGAATGACCTCCTTCCTTGGAACTACATTCATGAGCTTGCCAGCGGGCCGCCGTTTTCAGCCACCACCGGAGTTGATGGTGACGCGAAGTATGACCCGGTGGCCGCGGGAGACATGTGGGAATGCCCGGACTTTTTTCCGCTGGGTGCCGGGCATACGCTCTTGGTTTCGACTCAAGGGGCGGTTCACTGGATGACGGGAAGCTACGAAGGACGTGCTTTGAACCCCCATCATCAGGGCAAAGTCGACTACGGAGATTTCTATTATGCGGCAAAGAGCTTTGCGGCTCCGCACGGGCGGCGGATTCTGTGGGGTTGGCTCAAGGAAGGACGGAGCGCGCCGGAGCAACGGGCAGCGGGATGGGCTGGAGTGATGTCCCTGCCGAGAGTGTTGAGCATGGGCGAAGATCAAACCCTGCAGATAGAGCCTGCACCAGAACTTCAAGTACTACGTGAGCCGTTGCATAGACTTAAAAATCTTGAAGTGCGCGGATATGTGCCTCTTCCCCGCGTCCGAGGTGGCTGCTTGGAAATTGATGCCGAGATCGTCTGCGGCAGTGCTGAAGAATTTGGCCTCATCGTTCGCCAATCGCCGGACTCAGAAGAAGAGACGATCATCGCCCTCAATCCCTCCCGCGGCCAACTTACCTTGGATACGCGGCGGTCGAGCCTCGATCCTGGAACCGTCCGTGGCGTCTATCGCGGGCCCCTTGAAATTCAGCCGGGCATCCCGGTTCAACTTTCAATCTTTCTCGACCGCTCCGTGATTGAAGTTTTCGCCAACCGCCGGGCCTGCCTGACCGCAAGAATCTATCCCACTAGGAGCGATAGCTTGGGCGCCAGACTCTTTGCAAAAGACGGAAAGATCACCGTGAAAAAGCTCAGCACGCACACCATGAGGAGCATCTGGGGATAACAAGCGAAGTGACAACTGGATTCGACTGTTGGCCGAGCGCAGCGGTCAGGAGCTTTGCGGGGGGTGGAGTCTGTCAGGACGTTGGCGCTGCGGAGACGGAGTAACCTTCCGCCTCGCAATCTGCCATCGTCAGGCGGGTGGTATGTCGGCAGGCAACCGCACAAGACAATGTCGACGCGTCGACAACACGAAATAACCTCTTTCATCAATCCTTGCAGCCGTTCTCAGGGCTTGAAGTTTGCTCCGTACTTAAAGTAATACTTTAACCCATTTTGCCACTCGGATGGGCCGCCGGACTCCGGACCGAAACCGAGTGGTCGGGGTCCCGGAACCGGCTGATCGTGAGCAGAAAGATTTTCAAGATGAAGCCCAATCGCCTCGCGAGCATGGGCCGTGGCTTCTTCAATGCCTTTGCCGGAGGAGACATAACCCAGCAGGAGCGTGACCAGAACCGTGTATCAAGGTTCGGGCTCAGGAACTAATTTGATCTGATATGCATAGACCCTCTTGGGGCTGGCGCAGACCCCTACGGGTTTGCGATAGGGTTGACTTGGCCTTGCGGTGCGCAGACCCGAGAAGGTCTGCGCCAGCCTTGAAAACCCGTCGAGGTTGACATGGTTATTTCGCGCCGAGCACTTAGCGGGCGTGAACGCCCTTCATGGGGTATCGGCGAGAGTGTATTCGAAGTCGTAAGAATGCTCGCCGTCAGCGATCTCGATCTCCATTTTGCCCGCAAGACCCAGCAACTCTCCGCTGCCTGAGTCAGGGACCACCGTGATCGTCAGTTGCGGCACGCCGCGCGCCATCGTGCCACTATGCTGCAGGACAAAGGATCCGCTGCGTCCGCCAAGCGTCCCGCTCACCCGCTCGATGGCCACGTAACCGGCCGATCCGTTGACGGGCGTCATCGCCGTCAGCATTTCTCCCCTGCTGGTGGCCTCCAGATCGCCGCGAAACTGCTTTTCGATCGACATCCGCCCTGAGATTCCATCGCCTTTGTCCTCTCCAGGCTGAGGGTTCAGCTTCACCTCAAAACTGCCGCTCGCCCGAGCCGTCATAGTACCTACCTCCTGGACCATATCTGGAACGCGTAACCCCGAACGGGTTCTTCGAGCGTGCGTCTTACCCATGAAACGACCGGCACCCTTGGGACAGGCTCGCGCTCAATGTTCCTTTATAGCGTAGCATGGCGCGAGGATTTCCGCTTTCGCGGGAATGACGATCCATGAGGCGACATCGCCACAACCCAAGTTCAGCCAGCGGCCGCAGCGACCGCGTGATGGCAAGTTCCCGAATCCCCTGTGCGCCGCTCGCAAAGCCCGCGTTAGCGGGCGATCTCTTTTAGCCCACGGCGAAAGCCGTGGGAACATCGAAGCCGCTCAAATTATAAGCCCCGGCAGGGGCGGCATCAGTCGCCGGTGATTTCGCCCCTCACGGGGCTGAGCCGCCAAGAAGCATATAACTTGCTCCCCCACGGCTTCGCCATGGGCCACACGCTGCCGCCGCTCACGCGGCTGACACCTTTAAGGACTTTCGTTTGGAAATCCGGAAAAATCGCAGCGTTCCCAGGGGCAGGAAACCCAGCGCTACGCCCTACCTGCAAGTGCCGGGGTCAAGAGTAATCTGCGCTGCATTTCACACCAGACAAAGAACTTTTCGACTCCTTGCACGAATCTAAAGAGTTCCCTCGCACTGACCTCAACCCCCTTCCCGCCCTCTTCTCGTGTGCAGATGCCACGATGTGCAGCTTGGCTGCGCAACTCGTAGAGTGAACGGACAAGTTTTGCCAATTCAGGGTCAAAATCATCAAGCGATTCCCCCCAAGGTTCTTTATAAGTTTGTTGATTGACTCTTTAAAGTTAAACCTGGCGTGGCCCTGGAAAACGTCCCGGAATGTCTGATCCTTTGCGGCGACAACTTCCTGGATCAGCGAGTGCATTTCGACTTCACAACAGATCCCCAGCGCCAGAATCGCCTGGGGGACATCTCTTTCGGAAATCTCCCCCAGCGCGTCACAAAAGAAAATCTGGGAGCGTCGTGGTTTCTCTCCCCTTGAAAGCTTTTGACCAATTGTCTGCCATATTTCCAGGTCCAATGGCTGGCCGGAGGTGGCACCCCAGCCGTAACTTGGGTGCATGATTCGCCGACGGCTGCCGCCCTCGACCACACTGAGCGTAACTCGCCGCTCCACTGCACCGCTGCTTCTATTACCAACCCAAAACTGCCGCGTTAACACCCTAATCCATAGCAGAAGGTCTTCAAGCAACTGGACTTCCTGGACCTCGTGAATCCGATCCAACTGAGGCACGCTTAACTCGTCGCACTCTACAGCGATGAATGAGACCATTCGAGGAGCAACAGAAGGCCACAGCCTATCTACATCGGTTTCGGGTGGCAGTGATAGTATCGCGTGCGGTATATCAACTGGGGTCTCGGGCTTTGTAATCGTCCAAATCTTGTCATCTCGCGCGACCGTCATCGCGGGCCAGTCCCCTCCCGTGACTTCAATTTGGCTCGGGATCGCAAAATCGTACCGTAATCTCAACTTAGGCCCCTCCTTTCTGAGCCGAAAGTTGGTAGCGCAGACTTCCGTTGCCCAGGAAGTCTGCGGCTTGTCGCGCTGGATGGAAAAGCCGCAGAGTTTCCAGGGACAGGAAACTCTGCGCTAGCTACCTAACTCTCCCCCAACGGCCACCAATACTTGAGCTATCTTATGCCGTGCCACACGTCTTGGCCTCTTTCGCGGGCGGCTACATGAGCGCCGCGCCTACCGGCGAGGTCCGGACTCATGGGCGTTCATGTAGGAGCGCAGAATGGCGTTAATCCGCGTTTGGTAGCCGCGCTGCCGCCGGAACCATTGAAGCAGGTCTGAATCCAGTCTCATGGTCACCACCGCTTTGCGGCTGGGCCATACGACCTTGGCATTTTTCCAGAATTCTTCATCGGTGGGATGGGCGTCAGGGTCAGACTCAATGCCCTTGGGTATTTGAGCATCGCTCATCCGGCGCAACCGATTCCAGTCCGTGCCAGCACCTTGTCTAGCGTCCGGCTTTTTGGCAGTAGTAGCGCCTTTCGTGCGGTTCCGCCCGCCATGCCGAGATGATTCGTCTTTCGTCATTGTCCCAGTCCAAATAGACCACCGTGATTTGGGGGCCGTTCACAGAAAAATTACTTTAACATTGCCCTACGCCGTGCTATACATCTTGGCTTTTTCCGGGGCGCGCCGGATGGCCGCTTGCGCCGCAGCCAGGCGTGCTATGGGTACGCGATAAGGCGAGCAGCTTACGTAATCGAGGCCAGCGTCGGCGCAGACTTCAATGGAAGACGGGTCGCCGCCGTGTTCACCGCAGATGCCCACCTTCAGATTGGGCCGGGTTTGGCGGCCTTCGGCGGTGCCGATCTTCAGTAGGCGTCCCACGCGCTCGGGATCGAGTTGGGCGAACGGGTCTGAAGGCCAGATCTTCAACTTTACGTAAACGTTGATGATCTTTCCGCAATCATCACGTGATAAACCAAACGTGGTTTGGGTCAAGTCATTGGTGCCGAAGCTGAAGAACTGTGCCTGCCCGGCAATTTTCGCCGCAGACAAGGCGGCGGCGGGCAGCTCAATCATCGTGCCCACCAGGTAATCCACCTTCGCCCCTTTCTTGGCGAACACATCCTGCGCCGCGCGGTCCACAATCTCCTTCTGCAGGGCCAATTCTTTCACATCGCCCACCAAGGGAATCATCACCTCAGGCTTGGCATCAATTCCCTTTTTTTTGCAATCGCAGGCGGCCTCAAAGATGGCCCGCGCCTGCATCTCGGTGATTTCCGGATATAGGATTCCCAGGCGGCAGCCACGCAATCCGAGCATCGGATTGAATTCATGTAATGATTCAACAATTTCAAGCATCTTCTTGAGCCGGCTAAGCTTTGCTCCCTTCTTGCCGACGGCCTCAAGCTTTGCCACTTCCACCATCAACTGCTCACGTTTGGGCAGAAACTCATGAAGAGGCGGATCGAGGGTTCGGATGGTCACCGGGTAGCCATCCATCGCCTTAAAGAGTCCCGCGAAATCCTTACGCTGCATGGGCAGGAGTTTACTGAGGGCGGCGCGGCGCTCCTTTTCGTACCGTGCGGCTTCCTTGGGGTCGGCCGTATCTTTGCAAGCCATAATCATGCGCTGCATGTGGGGCAGGCGGTCTGCCGCAAAGAACATGTGCTCGGTGCGGCACAGGCCGATGCCTGTGGCGCCGAATTCCCGAGCGGCCGTCGCGTCACGCGGGATATCCGCATTAGCGCGCACACCCAGCTTGCGGTATTCATCCGCCCACTCCATAAACTTGGCGAAGGCGCCGCTGTGTGGATCGGGGTCCACCGTATTAACCTTGCCCAGGATCACGCGACCGGTTGAGCCGTCGAGCGAAAGCCAATCCCCCTCCTTGATGACGTTTTGGCCAATCTTCAGGATTTTCTTCTTCTCGTCCACTTCGGCTTCGGAACAGCCCGCCACGCAGCACTTGCCCATGCCGCGCGTCACCACCGCCGCGTGGGATGTCATGCCGCCGCGCGAGGTCAAGATGCCGGCTGCCACTTCCATGCCGTGAATGTCATCGGGAACGGTCTCGGCGCGCACCAGGATGACGGGCCCTGACTTGCCCTTGGTTGCAGCTTCATCTGCGGTGAAAACGACGCGGCCCACGGCGGCGCCTGGCGAGGCCGGCAGTCCTTTGGCCGCCACCTTCAGCGGCTTCGATTCATCAAGCACTGGATGGAGAAGCTGGTTCAACTGGTCCGGCTCGACACGCATCAGTGCTTCCTCACGGGCAATAAGGCCTTCCTCCAC
>JBOGKI010000232.1:0-7254 GCA_050745605.1 Terriglobia bacterium
CTTGTCGACGGTCATAGACCGCCGCTACAGAGGCCGAACTGACCCACTACCGAGTGTCGGAACCGCTGGCGGCGTAGGCCATATGCCGTGGGTGGAGACCAAAATCGTCAAAGGAGGAACCCAAGACATGTCGAAGTGGACAAAGCTTTTGTTGATCGCCACTTGTGTGGCAATTTTGCCGGCGCTTTTGCCGGCGAGCTCGTCTGCGGACACCCTCTCCTACAGCAACGGCATAACGAGAACCTCGCAGAATTCTCAGTCAACTAAAACCCCAGGGATAGCTGGGCCGGGTGTCTTTTACAGCGACCTGGGATCTCCGGTCAATTACCAATGCTGCACCGGCTGGACGGTGTCCGGTACCGGTACTGTTGGGACAAGCTTCACTGCTGCAAACCTATTTACCGCTGCAATCAGCGGCAACGTTACCCAAATTGATCTGGGAGTAGGCTGGGTGGTAGGGCCGGACCCGTTTGTGGCCAGTATTTGGACGGACGTAGGCAACCTTCCCGGCAGCCAAATTGGTCCTTCCTTTGGTGGCTTGCTCGCCAACGCGGAATTCGGGCTCTCAACCAACAGCCTGGTCACTGTGCCCGTTTCGGGAGTCAGCCTGACCGCCGGGCAGTCTTATTTCATGATTCTCGCTCCAACCAGCGTTAACGACAGTAGCTGGAATGCATGGAACTGGAACGCTCAGGGCGTAAACGGGCTGGACCTTTATTCCACTGACGGCGGCATGAGTTGGAACTCGAACGGTACCGGCAACCCGCTTGGCGCTTTCGACGTTCTCGGCGGTGGAACCCAAACACCGGAGCCTGGAACGCTGGTATTGCTGGGCACCGGCTTGCTCGGCCTCGGCGGAATCGTTCGCCGTCGCCTGACAGCACGCCGCTAACCTCTAATTTCGAGAAACGTGTCGTTTTAACTGGTTGCATGACCTGTGACAGGTTCGGGACAGGCCCGTAGCGCAGAGTTTCGCGTCTCAGAAATTGTGCGACTTATTGCCTGTCCCCGAACCAAAAATTGCAGAGTTTGAAAGATGCAAACGCCGCGTTACCCGTTGCGGCTAGCCACTGGGAGAAATCTGGGCTGAGCTGTCGATCGGCTTTCGATGCTAAACGAGGGTTTTACCTTGTAAAGACCAAGAGCCTAAGCAAGAAGGAGGAGGGTGCATGAAAAAATTTATGATGTCCGGCGCGGTTCTGGTTGGGCTGCTGATCGTTTCGGCGGGTGCCGCGAGCGCGGGCAATCTGCTGACGAACGGCAGCTTCCAATCAGGCGATTTCACCGGCTGGACCATTTTTACCACGTCGAACGGAACCAATGGCACCGGCTTTCCCATTGTCACCACTTGGCCCCTGGGAGGCATGAACGCTGCTCAATTCGAGGTGGGCGAGGTAAATTTCGACGGTACCCAACAGGGCGGAGGCGTTTATCAGAACTTCACCACGACCGGCGGCATGGTGAACATGGGTTTCGATTGGGCTGCACTCGACGATCCAAATTTTCAGAATGCGGAAGGTGGCGTCTTCTCGCTGGTGCTGAATGGCACCGTTCTGGCTACAGAAGACGTCGGTACCATCAACCCTAACCAGTTGATTAATGGAGAGTTGACGGCGTCTGAGAACCTCGGGCCCGGGACGTACCAGTTTGAGATTCTGATCACGCGCCCCTTTCAAACCGAACAAGGTAATACTCCTTACCAGTTTGTGACCGATGCGTTCGCAAACGGAGGTGGCGCAGGGACTCCGGAGCCTGGAACGCTGGTATTGCTCGGCACTGGCTTGCTCGGCCTCGGCGGAATCGTTCGCCGTCGCCTGGCAGCACGCGGCTAACAACCCTTCGCGGAGGAATTTGTTGTTCTCCGCGTCTAATGTTACGTGGGCTGGACTCCAAGCAGAACAGTCCAATCAATGCTCTTCAGGCGGGGCCATGGGCTTATCCTAGCCCCGCTTGCCTAACCAACTGCTTAATCTCCTCAGAATCAACCTAAAGCCTGAATCAGTTCCTAACTTCACATAGAGCAAAGAGTTAGCTTCAGCCTTTTGGCTAGCCGCCCCAAGAATCGCCAAGCCCAAGGGTCTTGAAGTGGGCGAACAGCGGGCCGCTCCGTTGGGGCCAACCCCAACACTGTTCACTTAAGCTCAATGTAGCTTCCGGTCGCAGCCAATCCGCGTGTCATGCTGAGCGAGGCGAAGCATCGGCTTGTAAATCAACAGGAAAAGCAGATTCTTCGCTGCGCGCAGAATGACATGTACCTAAAATCTTCGCCCCACGACAAAAAGCCGGCTAAGTGAACAGTATTGGGGTTAAGTGGCGCATTTGAATTTATAACACTGTAGTACTAGCTGGCAGACGCCGGGGTGCGGCGCCTCTCTCGAGACATCTTGCGAGCCTTACTCACGAACCAGATGAGCAACATGCCGATGATGGCCGCGCTGGTATCAATGCCGCAATCGACCAGAGAAGGTCCCCGGCCTGGGACGAACACTTGGTGGAATTCATCGGTGAGGGAGTAGCTGCCGGCCAGGAGGACAGACCAGAGGGCGGTGCGCGGTTCCCAGTAGAGGTCATCCCGGCCTTGGATGCTGGCGAAGATCAACAGACCGAAGATGCAATATTCCGTGAGGTGCGCGGCCTTGCGGAAGAGGTGGTGGAGCAGCGCAAAGGTGGGTTGAGTGACGTGGATCTGGAGGATGTGAAGGATGGCGGAAAGCACGATACCCGAGAATTTCCCCCCGAAGGTGCCGGTGGAGAGATAAAAGATGAACCCCGCCCAGCAACACGTGAAGGCCACGCGGGAAATCCGCTGCGCTTTAGGAATGCGGGAGCCTTGCCTGGAGGTGTTACTCAAGCCGGTAGTTGGGAGCTTCCTTGGTAATGATCACGTCGTGAACGTGGCTTTCGCGAAGGCCGGCGGCAGTAATGCGGATGAAACGCGCGTTCTTCTGCAACTCTTCGATTTTGCAGCAGCCACAGTAGCCCATCCCAGACCGTAACCCGCCCACCAGTTGCGTCACCATCTCAGCCAGTAGGCCCTTGTACGGGACCCGGCCCTCAATTCCTTCGGCGACCAGCTTGGAAAGCTCTCCCTCCTGACTGTAGCGGTCGCCGGAGCCCGCGGCCATGGCGGAAAGCGATCCCATGCCGCGATAAGACTTAAAGCTTCGGCCTTGGAAGAGAATCGTCTCTCCCGGGCTTTCTTCGGTTCCCGCAAAAAGGCTGCCGATCATCACCGTGCTGGCGCCCGCGGCGATGGCCTTGGTGATGTCGCCGGAAAACTTGATGCCGCCGTCGGCGATCACGGGGATGCCCTTGGGAGCGCCGGCGCGGGCGCACTCCAGAATGGCCGAGATTTGCGGCACGCCGGCGCCAGTTACGATGCGCGTGGTGCAAATCGAACCCGGTCCAATCCCCACTTTGATGGCATCCACGCCCAGCTCAATCAGGTCGCGCGCGCCCTCGGAGGTGGCCACGTTGCCCGCCACCAGGTCCACGCCGGGAAACCCTTCCCGGATCACGCGGACGGCTTCCAAAACCCGCGTCGAATGCCCGTGCGCGGTATCCACCACTAAAACGTCCACTTTGGCTTTCACCAATTCCTGGGCGCGCTCCAGGAAGTCGCCGGTGGCGCCAATGGCCGCGCCCACGCGCAGCCGTCCGTGCGCGTCCTTGTCGGCGTTCGGATACTTGATGCGCTTCTGGATGTCTTTGACGGTGATGAGCCCTTTCAGGATAAACGCCTCGTCCACCACCAGCAGTTTTTCCACGCGGCGCTGGTGCAGCAGCTTGGCGGCTTCTTCCAGCGTCGTGCCCACCGGCACCGTGATCAGGTTCTCCCGCGTCATCACGGCTTCCACGGGAAGATCAAAGCGCGTCTCAAAGCGCAGGTCGCGGTTGGTGAGGATGCCCACCAGTTTGCCGTTCTCCGTCACCGGCACGCCCGAGATCTTGTACCTCGTCATAATCCCCTGCGCCTCGGAGATCTTGCTCTTCGGGCCGATGGTCACCGGGTCTACAATCATGCCGCTTTCCGAACGCTTCACCTTGTCGATCTCGGCGGCCTGCCGCTCAATGGGCATGGTCTTGTGGACGATGCCGATGCCGCCCTGCTGGGCCAGCGCGATCGCCAGCCGCGATTCGGTGACGGTGTCCATGGCGGCGCTGGCCACGGGGATATTCAAGGTGATGTTGCGGCTGAACCGCGTTCGAGTATCGACCTGTGCCGGCAGAACAGAGGACTTGGCCGGTCGCAGGAGGACGTCGTCAAAAGTCAGCGCCTCCGGGATGGAATGTTCTGGCATAACCTCCTCAGAAAACTTTGCAGGCAGTTACTGAATTTTTAATTGTAGTGGTCCTCATCGCCAGCGGTCAAGCGCGGGGGTTGGAAACGATGCTTTTGCCGGGTAGTGGGCTAAATGTGTGTTGCTAGACTGAAGAGAAAATCTCAGCGGACCTTCACGACTCTACCGTTTTTCATCGTCACCTCAGCCGCCCACTTCTCGTAGTCGCGGCTTGGCCCGACCACGACGAATGTCCCGCTCGGCTGATACTCAGGTCCGAAAATGGACGTTTCCTCGTATCGCAAGGGCTGGCCGACAGCCTCCTTCAACGCTTTCTTGGTGGGGTACAATCCTAGCAGCGACATCGGTAACCCTCCTCTATGCAATTTCGGTGACGGAATTATTTGGCTTGCGCTTCCAGTGTGTACATTCGGTTTTGGAGGTCCTTTACGATGTACGTCTGGTCTTCAAGCTCTTTTACGCGGTCCATGAGTCTCCTAATCTGGCGGGTAGACAGGTCGAATTCGAGGAACAAAGCCAAAAAGGCGCTGATAGCGAAAGCCACGCTCCAATCCCCGTGCGTCCACCAAGCGTAGACATTTATTCCCACGAGCACGACAAGCCAAAATAGGATTTCCCGCCAACCAGTCACGCCCTCGTGCCAATAGCCTGGCTTCATGTTGCACCTCCGAACGAACCGTTGCGCTTGCCCGCCAGGACAGGGTTATGACAAAGAGCAGGGCGCCTGCCGCCCTTCCGGGTCTTCCTCCTGGCTTGTAGGTCCCGGAAATACTCAGGTCCCCGTCGGGCTATGGCTCGCCCACCCTGACGGCCAAGCTCGACAGCGAATAATTCTGGGTGTTTTCGTTTGACCAAGTCCGCGATGGTGACGTGACGAAGCGCCAATTCAATTACCTCAGAGTGAAACAGGGCGATCCCGCATTCTGGAAATGAAACCTTGGGGATTGCCCTCAACTCACGTTCAGCTTTAACGACAGTCATCAACATGCCGGTTCTGACGTCTAGGTAAACGGTAAGTAATCCGTATCGGTTCTTCACATTTTTTATTGCCTGTTCTATTGTCATGACCTCAGATTACAGCGAGCGGTCGTTATTGTCAAGAGGCTAGCAACACACATTTAGCCCACTACCTTTTGCCGTTGAAAGTTGCGGGCGAAGTAGCTAGAATTAGGGTTGAACGAGGGTAGTGTCCAAGAAATAAGTGGACAATGGGTCGCGGCCCGTAGCGCCGGCATCCCTTCGCGGAGTTTACCCTGAGCTCCTTCGCTGCGCTCAGGACCGTTCGAAGCGGAACAGCGAACGGGCTCAGGGCAGGCTTTGCCGGCAAATGCCGCCGGGACGGCGGCGCTACATTCTCCACCCAATTACTGGACACTACAGGAGACTGTATCCCTGTAACCGCCCGGATTGTCGCTGCATCCAATCGAACCGCCTTGCCTCAGGGGGGTGCCGCGCTGACGGCTGTAGCATCTTACCGGGGTGGCCGGGAATAAGGAGACGGGTGGCCGAAAGCGGCGGCTATTGAACTAAAACCGGCAGAGAATTCAGGCTTTGTTGCAATAAGGAGCTTTATGAAGAAAGACATCCATCCGAACTATCACGAAGTCACCGTGGCCTGCGCTTGCGGCAACACTTTCAAGACGCGCTCCGCCTTCAAGAGCGACGTGATGCACGTGGAAATCTGTTCCAGTTGCCACCCGTTCTTCACGGGAAAGCAGAAGTTGGTGGATAGCGCCGGCCGCGTGGAGCGGTTCCAGCGGAAGTATAACCGCACGAGCCAGGCTCCCGCCGAGTCCGCGCCGTCAAAGTTGTAAGCATCTTTTTGATTCTGGCTGGGACCGTGGAGTGGGCGTGGCAACTTCCAGACTTCTCTTCTACCGTCGCGCGTGGGCGGGAAGTGGTCACTCAGGCTGGCAAGATCAGGCACTCCGACAGCGATCTGAGCGCGCTATCCAAACGGCACGCTGAGTGGTTCGCCAGAAAGAGTACGGATTGATGCAAGAGTTTAACCGCGAGCGTGCTGACAGTTTTGACCGCAGCGCCGCCAGCAGTTGATCCTCTCCGGAAACCGGAAAATCCTTGACCACCCATTCCTCCTCGAACCCCTACGTGACGCAACCGAAAGTATACCTCCTCGGGCGGCAGGCGGTGGTTGAGGAAGAACTCGCCCGTTTTCTCAGTGATGAGGGCCTGATTTTCTCCACGGATACCGCGGTAGCCGCGGAAGTGCTGAACGAGATTGCCGGGCGTACTTGTTACATGTCCTTTGGTAAAGGGCGCAAATCCAACCGGGAGTATCTGGAAAACATTCTGAGCTCGAAGCACGGCAGCGTCCTGGAGCACGCCGTGTGGAACGTTCTGATCACGGGCGTCAGCCGCTCTCTGACTCACGAACTGGTGCGCCATCGCGCCGGATTCGGCTACTCGCAACTTTCGCAGCGTTACGTGGATGAAAGCGACGCCCGCTACGTCGTACCGCCGCTTTATCAGCAGAACGAGGCCCTCTGCGCCAAGTGGAAACAGACCATTGACTCGGTGCGTCAGGCCTACGCCGAGCTGGCCGAAGCCACCACGCGCTTTGTCCAGGAAATCCATCCGGAAATGCCGCCGCGCGACCGCCGAAAGTGGGCGAGACAGGCGGCCCGCTCCGTGCTTCCCAACGCCTGCGAGACGAAAATCTTTGTTACCGGCAACGCCCGCTCCTGGCGGCATTTCGTGGAGCTGCGCGGCAGCGCCCATGCCGATACGGAAATCCGTTTGCTGGCTGTCGAAGTCTGCCGCGTCCTCAAGAAGGAAAGTCCCAACCTCTTCTTCGACGTTGACATCGTGGACCAGCCGGACGGCATGCCGGCGGTGACCGTTCTTCACTCCAAGGTTTAGCGGCGGTGTTCCCAGGCTGTAGCGGCGGTCGGAGGCTGCCCTGGAAGGGGCCGCCGTCGAGACCGGCGGGCCC
>JBOGKI010000233.1:0-7239 GCA_050745605.1 Terriglobia bacterium
GGTATAGCCCTTTCGGCGTTTCCGCCGGCGCTTCAGCAGCCATTTTGGGACTGATCGGCATTATGATTGGCGCGAGCTTCCATCATGGCAGCTTGGGGAAGGACATCCGCAGCCAGCTCTGGAAATGGCTGATTTACATTTTCATCTTCGGACTCTTTTTTGCCATCGATAACGCCGCGCACGTCGGTGGTCTGCTCAGCGGCATCGCCTTCGGCTATCTGGTAAAGGAAGGTGAGCCGCTGACCCGGACCTCGGAATCTGTGTGGAACACGCTGGCCGTCTTGTCTGTCTTACTCATCGCCGGATCGTTCGCCCTGATGGCCTTAAACTTGGCTCAGGCACGATAACGCGGCATCATCAGCCATCGGAAAGCAGCGATTGGGAGCGCACTGAATGATGGCAGAGGTTCCGCTGGAGGCTGGCCGCTGATAGCTTCTTTTGCTCGTCACCATCTTCATCTTTTTGTTGCGACGGTGGTACGCGAATGAAGGCATTCATCATCGGACTCATCATCGGGATTCTGATAGTTCCTGCGCTGTTCTACTACTACATGCAATCCGGCAAAGCGCCGGTGGCCACTTCCGATCCGCCCATGCCTCTGGAAGAATCTTTTGCAAAGGCGGCGCTCCGCGCCCGTCTTCACGCGCAATCTCCGAAACAGGCTCCCCTCCAGCCGGATGAAAGCGTTTACATGGCCGGCGCTCACGTTTACCGCGACAACTGCGCGATGTGCCACGGCTTGCCGAACCAGCCGGAGACGTCCCCGGCCAAGGGCATGTTTCCACAGCCGCCCCAACTGTTTCAGCCAGACCACATGGTGACGGATGACCCGCCGGGCGTGACCTACTGGAAGGCGAAGAATGGTATCCGCCTTTCCGGGATGCCGGGCTTCCACGCTTCTCTCAACAATCAACAGCTCTGGTCCGTCAGCCTGCTGCTGGCCCATGCGGACAAGTTGCCGCCGACGGTCACACAGACGCTGGCCGCGCCGCTGCCGGTTAATGCGGTTGCCCCGCCCGTGAAGTAGGGGTGGACCTTGTGCCTGCGTGCGCAGGGAGACCACGAGGGTTGCCCATCGCCGCGCGTCTCCCAGCCCGCCCAGTGGACAGGTCCACCCCTCGAATCGAAATCCAGCCATCGCTCATCCAATCGGCGTAGACTGACTCATCATGAATCCGGCCACCGACAAGAAAGAAGGGACGCGCGTGGAGCGTGTGAGGGAAATGCTCCCTCACATCTGGGAATTCATTCGCCCGCGGCGGGCGATCCTGGCCGCCGGCTTTGTCCTTGTGGCCATCAACCGCTTGGCTGGACTGGTTCTACCCGGCTCCTCCAAGTATCTGTTCGACAACGTTCTCCACAACCGGCAGATTCATCTATTGGTTCCTCTGGTCCTGGCGGTGGTGGGTGCAACGGCCATCCAAGGGGTGACCTCATTTGGTTTGACGCAAGTGTTATCAAAGGAGGCGCAGAGGCTGATCGCCGAGCTGCGCCGTCAGGTGCAGGAGCACGTGGGCCGCCTTCCCATTGCTTTCTATGACGCCAACAAAACCGGCGCTCTGGTGGCGAGGATCATGAGCGACGTCGAAGGGCTGCGAAACCTTATCGGGACTGGCCTGGTGCAATTCGCAGGTGGCATCCTGACGGCCATTTTTGCGTTGGTCATCCTGCTCCACATCAGCGTCACCATGACGCTGATTGCGGTTGCGGTCCTGGCGGGATTCGGACTGGCTTTGAAAAAGGCCTTTGCCTTCATCCGGCCCATCTTCCGCGAGCGCCGAAAAATCAATGCCGAAGTCACCGGGCGGTTAACCGAGTCGTTAGGGGGCGTCCGGGTGGTGAAGGGCTATCACGCCGAAGAGCGTGAGCATGAGGTTTTCTCAGCGGGCGTGGCGAGGCTGCTGAACAACGTCCTGAAGACCCTGACGGCCACATCCGTCATGGACCTTTCCGCCACGGCGCTGCTGGGCATCGTCAGCGCCATCATCATGCTCATGGGGGCGCACCGCATTCTCTCCCACACCATGACCGTCGGCACTTTCGTCGAATATACGCTTTTTCTGGGGTTCCTGGTGGCGCCGGCAGTCCAAGTTGTGGCTATCGGCACGCAACTGAGCGAAGCGGTGGCGGGGCTTGACCGCACTCGTGAAATCCTCCGGGAAAAGCGGGAAGACGAAGACCCCACGCGCACCGTGAACATTGATCCGGTGCAGGGCGAGGTGAGCTTTGAAAATGTGAGCTTTTCCTACGACGGCAAGGCCGAGGTCCTGCAGGAAGTGAGCTTCTCCGCGGCCCCCGGAACGGTCACAGCTCTGGTGGGCCCTTCCGGCGCCGGCAAGTCCACGGTGATTGGCTTGCTCTCCGCTTTTTACCGGCCGACTCGCGGCAGCGTTCGGATCGACGGAGTGGATTTGGCCTCGGTGCGGCTGGATTCCTATCGCACTCAACTTGGCGTCGTGCTGCAGGAGTCGTTCCTCTTCGACGGAACCATTCGTGAAAACGTGGCTTTCTCGCGTCCCAGCGCCCCCGGTGAACAAATCCTCGCTGCCTGCCGTATCGCGCGCGTGGACGAATTCGCGGACAAACTGGCCGACGGGTACGAGACGGTGGTGGGTGAGCGCGGCGTGAAGCTTTCCGGCGGGCAGAAGCAGCGGGTCTCCATCGCCAGGGCGCTCCTGGCCAATCCTCGGATTCTCATTCTGGATGAAGCCACGTCGAGCCTGGACTCAGAATCCGAAGCCATGATTCAGGAGGGCCTTGCCTTTTTGATGCGTGGCCGGACCACGTTCGTCATTGCCCACCGCTTATCGACCATTCGCAGCGCGGACCGGATTCTGGTGATGGAGGACGGACGCGTCATCGAGCGTGGCAATCACGAATCACTTTATGCCGCCCAGGGCCGCTATTGGGAGCTTTACACACGGCAATACGGGCTTGAATCCAACCGCTTTCTGGCGCCAGGCGAAGGCGCGGAGCCGGCCGAGGAGGCGCGGCCGGGTGGCGCCGAAGCTCTAGATGCCGCGCCGGAAGGAGAAATGGATCTGCCCGGTCCGATCGGCCTGATCCGGACCGGGAACCGGTAAATCAGCGGTCAGCGATCAGCAGTCAGCTTTTCGCGAACACCCGATGAGAAGCACATATGTCTTGCGCCGTTGTTTGCTGACTGCTGATCGCTCCTATCGGATTCTGCCGCGTTCCCCCCGATTTTAATTGTCGAAACAAACGCAAAGATGTTACTCTATGATTGGAAAATATTAAATCATAACAGTGAGGAGACAGGCGGATGCCGCTGACCCAGGAATCGAAGACTAAACTCATCGACGACTACCGGGTACACGCAAAGGACACAGGGTCACCTGAGGTGCAGATCGCTATTTTAAGCGAGCGCATTAGTTATCTCAATGAGCATTTCCGCGCCAACGCTAAGGACCATGCTTCCCGGCGGGGATTGCTGATTATGGTGGGCAAGCGCAAGAGGCTGCTGGAGTACCTGAAAAGGAAGAGTCCTGACCGGTACCGGAACGTCATTGGGCGTCTTGGCATTCGCAAGTAGTTCGGTTGAAATCGCAGAGTTTGCTTTTTTCAGGATCAAGAGATTACGGATCTGAGAAGACTTTCCGTCGCCGACGGGGGTCTTCATCATTTCCTGAAGCTGTTTTCCCGCCTGCTGAGAATGCATTTCCCACTGCGCCTGCCTCGGTAGCCCCTTTTATTGCGAAGCCCTCATGACACGAATGACCGGGAAACCTTGTGTCGATGCGGTTGATATGAGCAGGCGCCTGGCGGGGGCGCCGGCCGGGTGGGGTGTCCAGCCGGCTTGAGGCTGACTGAGGACTCTGTGCGTTGGGCGCAAGGGTCTCCCAAGAGCGGATTAATCAGAAATATTTTGGGCATAGCGCTGGATAGAGAGTTCCACGCATGGCCCTCGGAGGATGATGAGAAATGGAACATACGATCAGTATTCCCCTCGGATCAAGCACGTTGACAATTGACTGTGGCAAATTCGCCAAGCAGGCCTCGGGGTCGGCTTTCGTTCGGTACGGGGACACCGTAGTGCTGGCAACGGCTTGCACGGCCGAGCCGCGGGAAGGAATAGATTTCTTCCCCCTCACGGTGGATTACCGTGAATACAACTATGCGGCCGGGAAAATTCCCGGCGGCTTCTTCAAGCGCGAAGGACGCCCCACGGAAAAGGAAATCCTTACCAGCCGGCAGATTGACCGGCCGGTGCGGCCGCTGTTCCCGGACGGCTTTAAGGATGAGACGCAGGTCATCGCCATGGTTCTCTCCGCGGACTCGGATTACAACCCGGACGTCGTGGGCATGGTGGCGGGCTCGGCGGCGCTCTATCTTTCCCCCATCCCGTTCTTGAATCCCATTGCCGCGATCCGCGTCGGCCTGGTGGAAGGGAAGCTAGTCACAAATCCCACTTACACGGAGATGAAGGGCAGCCAGTTGAACCTGGTGGTGGCCGCGAGTGAAGAAGCCATCGTGATGGTGGAAGCCGCGGCGAAGGGCATCTCTGAGCAGACCATCCTGGATGCCATCCAGCACGCCCACGGCGAAGTCAGGAGGATTGTGGGAGGCTTGAAGGAACTCTACGCCAAGATGGGCATTCAGAAGGCCGAGTTCAAAGCTCCGATTGAGGATCAGGCCGTCGCCCGCGAGGTGCGAGAGCGTCTCGCCAGCCGGCTCCATGAAGCCATGGACACCTCGAACCGCAGCAAGCTGGAAAGCGAAAAGAAGATTGAAGAGCTCCGCGAGGAATTCCTGGAAAGCTATCCGGCGGATGAAGACGAAGACAAACGGCGCGAGGCTGGACACGCCTTTGAGCGCCTCTACGAGCGCCTCTTCCGGGAGGACGTGTTGCTGAAGCGCCGCCGGCCCGATAACCGTGCCTTCAACCAGGTGCGACCCATCACTTGCGAAGTTGGATTGCTGCCGCGCACCCACGGCTCCGCGCTGTTCACTCGCGGCGAAACCCAAGCCCTGGTCACGGCCACCCTGGGCACGGCGGAAGACATGCAACGGCTGGACGTGCTGGAGGGAGAATCGTTCAAGCGCTTTATGCTTCACTACAATTTCCCGCCCTTCAGCGTCGGCGAAGTCGCCTTCCTGCGCGGTCCGGGGCGGCGTGAGATTGGACACGGCAATTTGGCGGAGCGGGCTTTGGGGTCGGTGCTTCCCGTCGAGGAGAACTTCCCGTACACGGTTCGCGTGGTTTCGGACATTCTGGAATCGAACGGTTCTTCATCCATGGCCACGGTCTGCGGTGGTTGCTTGGCGCTGATGGATGCGGGTGTTCCCATCACCTCTCCGGTGGCAGGGATTGCGATGGGGCTGGTGAAGGAAGGTGACAAGTACGCCATCCTCACGGACATCGCCGGGGCCGAGGACCATTACGGCGATATGGATTTCAAAGTCGCCGGCACGCGCGACGGTATCACCGCGCTGCAAATGGACATCAAGATCACGGGCGTCACTCCGCAGATCATGGAGGAAGCCTTGGCGCAGGCCAAGGAGGGCCGGCTGCACGTCCTCGGTAAGATGCTGGAGACCCTTCCCGAGCCGCGCAGCGCCATCTCCGCGTTTGCGCCGAGAATTTACACGCTTCGTATCAACAAAGCCAAGATCGGTGAGCTGATTGGGCCGGGGGGCAAGGTGATCCGTGGCATCATTGAGGAAACCGGCGTGAAGATTGACGTGGAGGACGATGGTAAAGTGAATGTCGCCGCCACCGATGAGACGTCCGCCAATAAAGCCATGAAGATGATTAAGGACCTTCTGGCCGAAGCCGAGTTGAACAAAACCTATCTCGGCAAAGTCGTGCGCCTGGCGGATTTCGGCGCCTTTGTTGAAATCTTTCCGGGAACCGATGGCCTGCTCCACATCAGTGAAGTGGCTGAACATCGCATTCAGGATATTCGTAAGGAGTTGAAGGAAGGTGACCAGCTTCTGGTGAAGGTCATCTCGATCGATGGCAACAAGATCCGGCTCAGCCGCAAAGCCGTCCTGAAAGAGCAGCGCGCCAAGGCCGGGGCTGGGACGCCTGTCCACGAGTAATTCGTGCTTGGGGGCTTTTGAGATTTGGGCCCTTAGACTCAAAGGTTCGTGGCCACGGCACGGGGATTGTGCCGTGGGTGCCTCAGACTAAGGTCGTCGGGACTTTTGAGGTCCTCAAAGTCGCATGGCGTGATGCGATCGTTCGGCGAAGCAGCATAAGCAGCGCGTGTATGGGCAGAAAAAGGTCGCTGAAAGCGGACAAATCTCAGAAGCCTTATTGCTTCGTCTCGTATTCCACCCGCGAGCCTCATGTAAGCCTGCTCATCGAATGCCTCCACATCGTCTTCCAGCCCCACTTTGAAGTAAAGCTCACGCCCTCTGCTTTCGAAAGCGGCGCAAGCCAACGGGACCAGATCACAAAATTAATTGAGGGCTGTTCTTTTTCCGTTGTCGCATTGGACGGCTTGCGGCCCAACGTCGTTTTCGAATATGGAGTATTACACGGGATGAAAAAGCCTGTTATCCTGTTGAGGGAAGCCGATGCCACCGTTGATATCGTGGGTTTTTTTCGTGATGTAGCTAATTTGGGACTCAACAACCCTCCCATGAGCATCGACAGCCAGTTTTCGGACGTAAAGGATGTCAATTACGCCGTCTGGAAGCGGTTTGAGTTCCGAGAATCGGCACTCACTGTTTGGCGGGAATACTGCAAAAAGAAGGAAGAGATAGAAGGCTACACAGAAATCCCGAGGCCGAGCTTATGTCCGTAAAAACCGACACCACGTTTGTCTATGGCCACTTCAAATGGCCCGAGATGAAACGGGGATTTGAGCCCCCGCCAGGTACAAATGATTTCGCGATCAAGGTGCTGCGGGAGTATTCGGCAAATGAATTTGTGGGAAAGCTCTACCGGAAACTAAGCATTGGGGACTGGGTTCCTGTCGACCCTAGCAAGGCTTCTGAGTATGAGTGGTACCGTTCGTTCCGAACAAGGAGGCGCAAGGTTTCATTTGAAATGGACGGTTCCGGAATTTGGGAAGTGCAAAACTTCAGGATCGAAAGTGACGAGACCGGGCCCTACGTCGCAGTGGCTCTTAGATATTCCACTGAGGATCCTGCCAAGTGACCGAATGGCTGCATTAAGAAGTGGAACTTTACTTCAATCTGTTCCCCTTTCCCGCGACACGACTTCCCGTCGATTTCGTGCAAAAGTTCAGAGGCAAACCGTTGTAAGAC